>JBATHQ010000550.1:0-6569 GCA_049667005.1 Psychromonas sp. | reverse complement strand
CAAAAGGTCGATTTAGAGGTAGTGAAGTATCTGGAAACACCGCCTACTCGCGAACAACTGGAAAATATCATTAAATTATTAGGTTTTGATTCAGCCCGCCAACTGATGCGCAGCAAAGAAGATCTCTATAAAACCTTAAATCTCAAAGAACAAACCAGTGAGGCGCTTTTATTACAAGCAATGGTAGACAATCCTAAATTAATTGAGCGCCCGATTGTCTTAGCAAATGGCAAAGCGGCTATTGGTCGTCCGCCGGAATCGGTGTTACAAATCATTTAATATCGTTGAAAATCTGTTATAAGCACAATACCAAGAACTCCTTTATATTGTGCTTTACAGATGCTTAATCGCTATCATTAAGTTGCATAGGCCGAACAGACACAGCTCATTTATAAGTTGAATTTTATGCAAACCCAGCACTATCAATTAATTGCCAAAACGGGCTATTGGGGATTAATAATCCTTACTCCTGCCTGGCATTTATGGCTATCACCTCCTTTACTGGGTATCAATCCCTGGCTGGTGACAGGCATCTGGTTTATTCCCTTGTTATTTCCACTAAAGGGAATTTTACAAAATAATCCTTACACTTACGCGTGGTCAGCGTTTCTTGCATTATTTTATTTGATGCACAGCATTGTTATTTTAAGTAGCGAAGCAAACGAAAGGTTATTGGCAAGTATTGAATTATTGTGCGCATCGCTTTTCTTAATCGGAGATATCTATTTTGCGAAATACCGCGGACGTGAATTAGGATTAAGTATTCGTAAAAAGAAAAACAAGTGAAAAGAGAAAAGAGTTGTATATCCCCTCAAGACAGAGGAATCTGCATCTTGAGGGGATTTTACTTTATAAAGCAAGCACCTCTTTCACAAAAGGAATGGTTAATTTACGTTTAGCTTCTAAAGAAGCATTATCCAATTGATCAAGCGTTTTTAATAGGGTATTCATGTCTCGAGAGAGGCGATTTAACAAAAAACGCCCGACATCGACAGGCAGTTTCATGCCTTTTAATTGCGCGCGCAACTGCAGGGCCCCCAGTTTGTCTTCTTCGTTGAGCGGGCTTAAATGGTAGCAGGCCCCCCATTCAAATCGTGACACAAGATCATTAAGCTTTATACCAAGTTGTTTAGGTAAATTGCTCGCGCAAAGCACTAAACTTGCACCAGATGAACGATTTTCTTTATTATCTGACCAACGGTTATAAAAATCAAAAAGTGCTTTTTCCCATTTTTCATTACCCGCGATGGCCCCCACATCATCAATACAGACCAGTGTTACCTGCTCCATATTTTCAAAAATATCTAAGGTCATCCCCTGATAATGAAGCAGTGGAATATACGCAACACTTTCACCACGATCATCGACTTCTGAACATAAAGCATGCAGTAAGTGAGACCGACCGCTACCGGACTCACCCCACATATACAATACAGGTTCACCCTGACCAACAACGCTATTTTTCAGCTGTGTTAATAGAGTCGCATTTTGGCCGGGATAAAAACTCGCGAAGGTTTCATCATCGGGAAATTTAAGTGCTAATAAAGGATATTGAAAACGTAATTCATCCTGAGGCATGAAATTCCCTAATTAACGCCAGTTAAAGTGAAGATCATCACTTTCAGAAGCATCTAATTGCAAGTTGGGTTGTACATCAAGTGCATTTTTGAAGCTATTAATGCCCCCCTTCACCTTAACATTTACTTTAACCACTGCACCAACACTCTCTATCTCATATGAGGAGATGGCTAAAATACTCGATAAGATCTCATTTAATTTTTCATATTGCGCTAGTGAAGTGATATTGCTGATGTAGATGTATTGAGAAAGTTGATCCGCTCCGGTATCTAATATTGCATACTGGCCGGCATAATAATCCGCGATGGCATTATTCATTCTGGTTAAAATAGCAGATTCCTCGCCTTGCACTTGGTCAGATATAACGACTTGATTTTGCGCTGATTGTGGGTTGATATAGACTAATGACCAGGCTAAATCCGATACCTGATTATCTCCTCTGGTTAAATTAGCCACGACAAAGAAGCTGGCATCGTAACGTCCCGAAGCCTCTGCAATCTGATCGTAAAAGCGCCCGGAAATATCAGCGGGAGAGACAGCTGAATTATCATCAAGATCCATTAACGGAAAACGGAAGCTGATACCGCGCTGTAGCAGCGACGCGTTTAATGCAGAGGAAAGTGGAGCATTTTGGTTACTATTGACCACACCATCAGAAATAATATTACCCTGGTTAGCGCCATTGATAGATAACCAAACCAGCGTTTGCGGACGAGTCACGCCCCAAATTGGTTGTTGCATCGCTTTTAATGCCTGGTTTATTTTATTTTCATCAAATACCGCCACAAAATAGCGAGTATCGTCAATCTGTCGATAACCAAATTGTGATAATAAACTTTGCGTTTGTTTTAATAACTGTTGGCTTTCATTAAGTGCATTGATTTGTGCATTGCCTGATACTTTTACTAACACCTGCTGTAATGCCAGTTCTTTTAATTGTTGATCATCTTGTTTACCAACAATAATATTACCTTGGTACAGGTTTTCAAACTGATTTGCTAAAACGCAAGTAGTGAAAGATAACTGCAAAATAAACAAAATAAAAATTTTACGTGCTGCGGACATGAGTTTCATTAATATAGCTACCATTTAGACAATAATAACGCGATCATAAGCAGATATAATTCTATTGCAAGTTGATAATTATATTTAATCGTAATTACAGTCTATAAAGTGCAGACTCTGTGAAAAATCTTGGTAAATATCTTGTTCAAAGCAAATAGCGGCGTCAAAAAATGCCCTCTCCATGAAACAACGGCTCAGTAAAACTCAAATCAAGCCGCAATAATTGCGCGTAACAGCAGAAAATAACGAAAGATTTGCTTTAACTGGCAATTCAACGCATAAATAATTAGATCCTTGTCGTATAAATGCTAAAATACTCGCTGTTTTAACCCATTAAATTCAATAAAAGCGAAATCGCTTTTAAATTAAATTCTGCGAGGAATGCAAGTGAGCAACGAAAAAACCTCTTTAAGCTATAAAGACGCTGGTGTTGATATTGACGCTGGAACAGCATTAGTTGAACGTATAAAAAGTGTGGCAAAGCGTACTAAACGTCCTGAAGTAATGGGTGGATTAGGAGGCTTTGGTGCATTATGTCAACTACCAACCGGGTATAAAGAGCCTTTATTAGTTGCAGGTACTGACGGTGTCGGCACAAAACTGCGTTTGGCAATTGATCTGAAAAAACATGATACTGTTGGTATCGATTTAGTGGCTATGTGCGTAAATGATCTTATCGTGCAAGGCGCTGAACCGCTGTTTTTCCTTGATTATTACGCAACAGGTAAACTTGATGTAGATGTGGCAGCTGCTGTTGTAGCAGGTATTGGTGAAGGTTGTCTACAATCAAACTGTTCATTAATTGGCGGCGAAACCGCTGAAATGCCAGGCATGTACGAAGGCGATGATTACGATATCGCAGGTTTCTGTGTCGGTGTAGTTGAAAAATCAGAAGTTATCGACGGTACTAAAGTCGCTGCTGGCGATGCGCTGATTGCCGTTGCTTCAAGTGGTCCACATTCAAACGGTTACTCACTTGTTCGTAAAATTTTAGAAGTATCAAAAGCTGATACTAGCGCACCATTTGGCGATTCAACGCTTGGCGATGTGCTATTAACACCAACTAAAATTTATGTTAAATCAACATTAGAACTCATTAAAAACTGCCCTGTTCATGCTATTTCCCATATTACGGGTGGTGGTTTCTGGGAAAACATTCCGCGTGTATTACCACAAGGCAGCAAAGCCGTTGTTGATGGAACAAGCTGGGAATGGCCGCCTATTTTCAACTGGTTGCAAGAAAATGGTAATGTGAAAACAGAAGAGATGTACCGCACATTTAACTGTGGTGTAGGCCTGATGATTGTTGTGCCTGCAGCCGAAAAAGAAAAAGCCGTTGCGATATTAACAGCTCAAGGTGAAAACGCCTGGGTACTGGGTCATATTGAAGATGCTGCAGTAGGTGAAGCGCAAGTAGAGATTAAATAAATAATGATGGCCACGTTAGCAACGAAAAAAATTGTGGTACTGCTTTCGGGTGACGGAAGTAACCTGCAAGCCATCATTGATAAGGTGCATAATTCCAAGTTGAACGATCAGCGTGTCGAAATTGTTGCAGTATTAAGCAATAAAGACGATTCCTACGGTTTACAACGCGCTCAAGATGCGGGTATCGCAACTCAGGCCATTATCAGTAAAGGTATTGCTTCACGTGAGCAATACGATACTTTATTAATTGCAGCAATTGATCAATACCAACCGGATCTTATTGTGATGGCTGGTTTTATGCGTATATTAACAGCTCAGTTTATTGATAAATATCAGGGCAGGATGCTCAATATCCACCCCTCTTTATTACCCAAATATCAAGGCTTAAATACTCATCAAAGAGCCATTGATGCAGGGGATTCAGTACACGGAGCGAGTGTCCATTTTGTGACTGAAGAGTTAGATTCAGGCGCAACAGTATTACAAGCCAAAGTACCTATTTTTGCTGAAGATACGGCTGAAGATCTCGCTGAAAGAGTGTTAACCCAAGAGCATTTAATCTATCCGCTCGCGGTACAATGGTTTTTATCCGGCCGTTTAAGCATGGTTAATAACCAGGCTGAGCTTGACGGTGTGATATTACCTGAAAATGGTTACGCTGCTGATTAGTGTTAAAACTATACAGATCAAAAAAACCGAAGCTTAGCTTCGGTTTTTTTTTACCGTTAAAAAAGTAGCGCGTATAACAAAGGCATTAGAATAGCAGATAATATTGCACAGATAATAAGTGCAATAGAGGAAAAAGCGCCAGCTACTTTATCTGTTTCCATCAGTTTTGCGGTGCCCAGTGCGTGTGATGCACAGCCAATTGCAACACCTTGTGCTTGTTTATCTGTAATACCGCATAATTTCACAAACGCCTGACCCACACTTGCCCCGAGAATACCAACAAAGACAACCATTGCGGCAGTTAAAGAAACAATACCATTTAAACTGTGGCTAATTTCCATCGCGATTGGCGTGGTAACATGCTGCCCCGCTAAAGAGGCTGCCGTAAGCGGATCAGCGCCCAATAATGGCATCACAAACAGAGCGCAACAGAAAGCGATCAATACGGCCAGTAAACAAGCACTTAAAATAATATTAAATTTTGCTTTAATAAGATGCAGTTGCAGGTAAAGCGGTAACGCAAGAATAACCACCGCCGGCTCTAATAAAGCGGTAAGAAGCGTTGTACCGCGAGCATACTCTGAGTAATCTAAGTTTAAAAAATAATGCATTAATAGTAACGATAAAACAGATATTAAAAATGGATGGAATATAGCCAACGGTTTCATTTCGTATAAACGCTTGCTGGCAAAAAAGATCAATAGAGTACAAGGTAAAGAAAAATACAATAGCATGCTTAACGCTCCGATTTTTTATTTAAATATTGATACAAGTGCCCGACGCAGAGAAGAATGAGTAATGTGGTGAAAATAAATGAAAATGAAATCACAAACCAATTGTCAAAAATAAGCTGTAAATAATTGATCAGCCCCACACCCACTGGAATAAACAATACGGCCATATACTTGAGCAGCAAAGAGCCGGACAACATGATCCACTCGACCTTGACCAGCCTAAAACTGAGCGATAAAAACAGCAATATTAAGCCGATAATACTGCCTGGAAAAACAAAAGGCAGAAAACTGCTCAGTAGCTTTCCAACACTTAAAAACAATAAAATTATCAAAAAACCTCTTGAAAAATCAACAAGCTTTGCAAATAGATTAAATTCCTTTAAGTACTGAAGCGGTTTGTTAAAGATGCTCATGATATTGGGATCTATTAATTTTTGAAGGTTGTTGTATTATATCCAACTATAGGAAGTAAAGGTAATACCAATTCTACTAATTATCTACTCATTTAATTAATAGAGTTGGTATAATAAGTACAATAACTTAGCCGATAATTTTTTTAAATTATAAATTAAAGAGCAGTAATATGGCGAAACCGCTAAGCAGTTTAATTACCGAAAGTCGAAACTCCGCAACGACAAGCATTGATACGCTAGCAACATTTGAGATGCTTAAAGTGATCAATGATGAAGATAAAAAAGTCGCGTTCGCTGTTGAATTGGCTCTGCCGGAGATAACTCAGGCAGTAGACCTGATCAGTGCCGCTTTTCAAAAAAATGGCCGGCTTATTTATTGCGGCGCCGGCACCTCAGGGCGCTTGGGAATTTTAGATGCGAGTGAATGCCCACCCACTTTTGGCACCCCAGCAGAGCAGGTGATAGGGTTAATTGCAGGTGGTCATCAAGCGATATTAAAAGCCGTTGAAAACGCAGAAGATAATCCGCAGGCAGGCAGGTCCGATTTAGAAAACATCAACTTTAATAAAAATGATGTTTTGGTGGGTATCGCGGCGAGCGGTCGTACCCCCTATGTGATTGGCGCAATGCAGTATGCAAAATCCATAAATGCACAAGTAGTGAGTATTAACTGTAATCCCGA
>JBATHQ010000549.1:0-1986 GCA_049667005.1 Psychromonas sp. | reverse complement strand
CTTTCAAATAGTGTGCCTGCGCAAACAATCGAGAGTTTGAACTGTAAAGTTGAAAACGAAAAAGTTAAAAGAGGGGTAAGGCAATACGAAGCAAAAATTAGATGTGCAGATGGAACTGTCCATGATTATATTTTCCACACCACTCCAATGATCGATTCTGATGACTGTATAACGGGCGAAATAACGGCAATGACAGATGTCAGCGAACAATGCATTGCACAGAAAAAAAAGGAAAAGTTAATAACACAAATGGAACAAACCAACAGCAAACTAAAAACAATGGCGATCATGGATTCTGTGACTAATATTTTCAACCGACGATATATATCCCAGAAGCTGACTGAGGAGTTTAGAAAAGCGAATATTTTTTATACTCCGTTATCAATTGTAATGTTGGATATTGATCATTTTAAGAAAGTTAATGATAAATTTGGCCACCAGTTCGGCGATTTGGTTTTACATCGTGTCAGTCAAATGATTAAAGAAGTCATACGTGATAGTGATTTTCTTGGCAGATACGGTGGTGAAGAATATCTCTTGATACTACCAAATACCTCACTCCATAATGCCATCCTGCTGGGTGAGAGAATACGCAGTGCTATCGAATCACTAACATGGATCAAAAGTGGTCTAAGCGTTACCATTAGCGGAGGGTGTGCTGAGTATAATGGCCAAACGGAAACAGAATTTTTAAAAATAGCGGATCTTTGCCTTTACAAAGCGAAAAGCGAAGGTCGTAATCAAATCATTGCAAACTCTCTGACAGCGCTAAGCAGTGAGACTGATAACAGTCGTTATGAGCTTGTATAAAAAATAGAGAACAAAACATCTGACTATTTCCAGACTATGTGGTTCTGGAAACTATCAATCTATTAACAACCGTTCACCTCTGCTTCCATCTGTCTGAGGTACTTCTGCATAAATGACGTGCGCAATTCAGCCTCTGTTTTTGCGGCTGTGGTGTTCATCGCTTCCGCCAGAGACAATAATTTAGTATAAAAATGGTCTATCGTATACAGGCTGTCATCGGGTTCGCGGCTGGAGCAAAAAGCGTCAACGCTGGAATATAAAGGGCGGCCCAACTTCGCGCTAACTTGAATACACCTTGCTATTCCTGTCGCGCCCAACGCATCCAATCTATCTGCGTCCTGCACTATTTTTGCCTCCAGTGTTTCGGGTTTAATATTAGCACTATAACTGTGCGCTACGATGGCATGATGGATTGCATCCAGGTATTCAGGCGGATAAGCGATACTGTTAAAAAATAGGATCGCTTTATCTGCTGCAAATTTTGAACTTTGACTTCGCTTGGGGTGGTTCTTCGGCAATGAAAAACAATCATGCAGATAGGCTGCAGGTACGACAATCTCTTCTAGTGCACGCTCTTTACGGCACAAAGATTTTGCCATTTTGACAACACGCAGAACATGGTGAATGTCATGCGCTAAATCCTGAACCATCTCTCTTTGTATGTACTCGAGAAACTGACTTTCAAATTGTGTTATCAATAACACCGGATACTCCTTTGGAGGCAACCCTGTATTCCGTCATTCCAGCAGCTTTTTAGCTGGAATCTCAGCGAATGGAATAGATATTTAGCTAAAGTTAGCCCCATCTCATCGAGATCTTCGATTAAAACACCTCGAAGATGATGTAATTGAAGCGCATAGCCCTTATCCCTAACTCAAGGTTAAGTAATAAATATGCTGCGCCCACTAACCGATAACTGTTTTTAATCATTGAGATGAGCTAAGTTATACTAAATAGGATTCACTATCCAATTTTTTGCTCAACTTGAAGTGGAGATAATGATGTGCTTATTATTTAAATCTAAGATACGTTTAAAATGTTATCCATCGCTTTTATTAATTCTGTTTGCCTGCAGCAGCTGCGCTGAATCTGTGGATAACATTATTGATGGTAATGCCGGTTCAAGGCTCGCCGCAGAAAGTTTTGGCGCATTCAATGAACCTTGGGCGATGAGCT
>JBATHQ010000548.1:0-2448 GCA_049667005.1 Psychromonas sp. | reverse complement strand
TTATTGGTGGAGGAATAGTCGGTAACAATGCCGCACAAATAGCCGTTGGTATGGGTGCTGATGTGGTTATTCTGGATCGTAATATTAATGTACTACGCCGCATTGATGCGCAGTTTGGCAATAGAGTTAAAACCCTCTATTCGACCGCTGAAGCGCTGGAAAAACAGGTCATTGAAGCGGATCTGGTGATTGGTGCAGTACTGATTCCCGGTGCTGCTGCGCCTAAATTAGTAACGGCAGAACATATAAAAAAAATGAAAGCCGGTGCTGCAGTTGTTGATGTCGCCATTGATCAGGGAGGCTGTATAACTACCTCAAGAGCAACAACCCATGCAGATCCGACTTTTGTTGTTGATGATGTCGTACATTACTGTGTTACCAATATGCCCGGTGCGGTTCCGATTACCTCCACATTCGCGTTAAATAATGCCACCCTGCCCTTTATTATAAATCTCGCCGACAAAGGTTATAAACAGGCGTTATTAAGTGATCCCAACCTATTAAATGGTCTGAATATTATCAATGGCCAGGTAACCTGTGCCAATGTTGCACAAAACCTGGGATTTGACTACGTAGATCCAAAATCTGCTTTAACATCAAGTCATTAGAATACTGCTCAATAGATTGATTTTTAAATCACAAAATAGGGACAGTTGTTATTCTCACTATCAGATGAATTATCTTGTTAAAGAATTGTGATCCCTTCGTTAAAAGACAGCGTAACTACTGTACGTTTTTTAAACAACAAAGGGGTTACAAAATGAAACTTTTTAATAATATTTTATTAGCTTCATTAGTGTCAGCGACCATGTTTGCCTGCAACAGTGATAACGACGATTACTCATATTTAAGGATTTATCATGCTTCTCCGGATGCGCCGAAAGTGAATGTCTGGCTTGACGGTAAACTGGCCTTACCCGGCGTAGATTATCAACAAAGCTCTGGTGCTATTAAAGTAAAAGCAGGTGACCATACTGTTCAAGTAGATGCAATACTGCCTGATGGTAGTGTCCTCACAGTATTACCTGAGACGCTGTTAGCGCTTGCGAAAGATACTGAATATAACGTTGTCGCGGCAGGTAAGGCAGCTTTAATTGGCACCGGCGAAGCGACTGAATTTACGTCGCAAATTATTGACCGGGCAAACTTGACACCATCAGGTGCGCGAGTACAAGTGATGCATGCTGCTCCGGATGCGCCAATGGTTGATGTCTTTATTACCGCACCGGGGGCAGAGCTTGCCGACTCAACCCCCTTTGCAGATGATGTTGAATATCTGGGCGTAACCATGGCGACCGAAGTGCCAGCCGGAGAATATCGTGTCAGAATCACAGATCCAACTGATTCCGGTACGGTTTATTTTGATTCAGGAACAGTGACCGTGCCTGACGGTGGAGACTGGTTCGTCGCTGCAACCAATAATACCGAAGCAGGAGAATCACCTGTGAACTTGCTGGTGGATACCGGTGAAACCTCTCTGGTAGTGCGAGATAAAGATACCGGCAGCGATATTCGCGTAGTACACGCAATTTCTGATGCCCCAGGGGTTGACGTGTGGGTAAATGGCACAGCACCTGAAGAAGGCAGTCCGCTGTATAACCTCGAGTTCAAAGGAGTGACCGATTACTTAGCTGTTGCCGCGGGAGATTACACTTTTGATGTTGCAGTTAACGGATCAGACCCCGTTGCTGTTGTTGATGCATTATCTTTAATGCCGACCTTAGAGTCGAGCAAAACCTATACGGCAATCGCGATCGGTAATTTAATGGAAGAAACAGAGGAGCTGTATGTTGTTGAAGATGAAGTGCGCCGTGTTGCAACAGCAGCTAAAATACGCGCCATTCACGCGGCAACAGAAGCCGGAGTTGTTGATATCTATATCAGTGAGGATGCGAGCCCTAGTGCAGATGATATAATTCTTGAAGATGTTGCTTATAAAGGTGACAGCACGGTACTGTCAGTTACACCGGGTGAAGTTTATATTATGGTAACTCCAGCTGATGATATGAGTACTGTTGTGATTGGTCCGGCGATGGTCAACTTGACAGCCCTTAGCCTGAACACGCTAATTGCTGTAGATGATGGTGAAGGTGGCATCACAGCGATCGGTTTGGATGATCTGGATGACTAGGAGTTAATTTAAAATCATTAGCGCTTTAAATAGCAAAAGCAGTCTCTTGAGACTGCTTTTTTATGGGAAAAAAATAAAAGGCTAGGTCGTTAACAAACGCAACCAGATCCCGATCGGTGTAGTAAAACCCGTGGTTACTGATTTAATTTCACCTTTGCTTATAACAAATATTGTGGGGGTAACTGACACACCCCACTCCCTGCTAATTTGCCCTTTAGGATCATTAACTACGCTAAAGCTGTAGTTTTTAGCTTGCAAGTATTGTTGAATACGTTTTTGATCGCCTGAATTTAATGCCACAGTAACCACTTGATAAT
>JBATHQ010000547.1:0-1660 GCA_049667005.1 Psychromonas sp. | reverse complement strand
TTATCATGGTGTGCTTATTTATGCTGGTCGTTATGATGCACAGAAAGCTGAAAAAGCGATTACTGATGGTTTAGCCGATATGATCGGTTTTGGTCGTCCGTTTGTTGCTAACCCAGATTTGCCAAATAGAATGAAAAATGGCTATCCGTTAGCAGATCACAATCCTGACACCTTGTTTGGTGGGGCAGAAAAAGGCCTTACTGATTATCCGGAATATGCTGAGTAGCCTTTAAACGTAGGGCTGTTGGCCTTTTGATATTGTTGTTGCAGCAGTTTGTTGGTTCTTTATGCAAGGCAGATCCTGCGTGGTGTAGATAATTGGACTCCCCTACACCTTAACCAGCATGTAGGGTAATATTATTGTTACCACACAAACACTAAAAAGAGTCCATAAGATGAAGAATACTAGAGTTGGCGTTGATTTAGCAAAAGATGTTATTCAAGTTTGTATTTTTACAAACAATAAAGTGCTTTCTAATACAGAAATGACACCGAGTGAATTTTCTTTGTGGTTAATTAATGCCGAGCCCGTAACTATCATTTTTGAAGCTTGTGGTACTTCCAATTATTGGAAGCAAGTCGCATTAACAGCCGGCCATGATGCTAGGCTTATTTGTCCCAAACTCGTTTCCACCGTAAGGCAGAAACAAAAAACCGACAAAAACGATGCATTTGCGATTGTACAAGCCTCTATGATCCCAGGTATTGTTTTTATAGCAGGAAAAAATATAGAGCAGCAACAGTTGCAATCCATGATTCGCTTGCGAGATTTAGCCATAAAACAAAAGACGGCATTGAGTAATCAACTTGGTTCTTTACTATTGGAGTTTAATATTCGCTCTTCTGCAAGAAATGGAGGCCTACGAGGTGCCATTGAATCGACATTAGAAGATGCTGAAAATAGTTTCTCATCTTTCTTTAGAGACGCACTAAAAACAGCCTGGGAACAATATTTAACCATCATAAAATCGGTAGCGAATTATGATGAGGGCTTAGTAAAAGCGATTGCATCACATCCAGAATGCCAAAGGTTGCTCAAACTTGAAGGCGTTGGGACGCTCAATGCAATTAACCTATATATTGCTCTTGGCTGTTGTGAACTGGGTGTTTTTTCAAAAGGCAAAGATGCATCAGCCTGCATTGGTGTCACACCGATTCAATATTCATCGGGAGGGAAAACCAAGTTAGGCTCAATAGGAAAGTATGTTAAGAACAGTATGTTAAGAAGCCAACTTGTGGTTGGTTCGATGTCTGCAGTGGGTCAGATATGTAAAAGAGCAGCGAAAACGCAAAAAGAACGTTGGGTTCAAGATCTTGTTGCCCGCAGAGGGAAACGTTGTGCAGCAGTCGCCTTAGCGAATAAGAATGTTCGCACGGCTTACGCGATGTTGACTAAAGGGACAGAATATAAAGCACAAGCTATTACAGCGTAAAATGTTCAAACAATAAAGATGCAATAACGAAGATAAAAATCAACAAGTAAAATCAGTGAATAACTAAGAGCCTTTGAGCTCGCTATATAGATTTGATTACTTGTCCGCGTAAAGATCCTAGAGCCAGAGTTAGCTACTCAAATAGAGCTCGTACATAAGTACGCATTTATTTCTTTGTAAGCGCAGTTTTATTGTTGACAAAGGGGGAGTCCACATAAGTTATTCTA
>JBATHQ010000546.1:0-2385 GCA_049667005.1 Psychromonas sp. | reverse complement strand
ATTCAATATATATTAAACTGCGGTGGTGACTATCTTTTTTTGGTTGTGTACTCCAAAGGTTTACACAATTGGTTACTTTGATACTACAGGTATTAAAGCAGTGTATTTGATAAACTAAAAGAGATTAACAGCTAGTTGCAAAATAGCTATCAACCCCAAATCACACTATCACCGGATTTATATGGCACTGTTATGCTTCTACGTTTATAAGACGACATCAAAAATTACAGACATCATTTAACTAACAGCCTCTTGTAACCAAAGATCCTCCTCGCCACAGCTCTTATTCTTCATAAATATGTACCAAGCGAGATAGTTCTTCATGTAGGCCGTTCCGACACCACGGAATCGGTTTAACCACTCCTTCCATAAACTAAAAACCCATTAACGTGTTGAATGTGATAAATTCCATCAACTACGCGGCCATCTGAAGCAATAATACGTTTGTGGTCGAGGTTGATATCCAGTTTCTTGACGATACTCTGGTAGGATAAGTTGCCGTCAGCACAAAGGCAGCAACCCTCTGTTAGCAAGGGAGTGATCGCATTAGATAAATTTTCTTTCGTATTTCTATCCATTACCTCATAGGTAAATTCATCACCGCGCTCGTATGAAATTAGGATCGGAACTAGCGGTACTTTACCTCCACCTCTTTTGCGAGGCTCTCGGGGCATCTTCCTATTGCCTTTAAATGATTCAGGTAGGAAAGCCTCATCAGCTTCGATGATACCTGTGAAGCTGGATGGTTTGTTTTTATTCTGGATTTGCAAAAATCGGTGCCGCCAGAGGAATGCTGTTCTTAGATTTATTTTTAAGATCCGAGCAATCTTGCGAAGTGCCACGCCTTCCCACATCAGAGACAGGTAGCTAAGCCACTTATCTTCTTTTTTCATTCTGTAAAGGGAAGTGTTTGTCAGGGAGCAAAATGTTTTCTTACATCCTTTACAGCGGTATCGCTGGATACCCTTTGCAGTTACACCATGTTTAATAAATTCAAGTGAGTGGCAATGTGGGCATTCAGAAACAACCTCTTCCCGCCCAGCAATTACTTTGCCAACAACGTCAGAATCTAACTTCTGTTTTACCGAGTGGTTAAGGCGCTTAGTATCAGCGTAGTTTAGTGAGGGAATTAGCTGTAGATACTTTACTTGTGCAAATATGGCTCTGTTCCACTTCAGTGTTGGTCAGTTCAGCTATACTCATAATAACCACAATATCATGAGGTTAATGTTATGAGTAAAGTATCTTTTACTGTTTTTCAACAGAGCATTGAAGACCTATCTTATATTGAGCTAAAACGCTTAAATCATCAAATTGAAGTCCAGCTTTCTAAGAATGAAGTCGGCCAAGTCCTTGCCAAACATGAAAATGACATCTCAAAATGTCCCCATTGTAGTAACTGCACATTATCTAGGTGGGGTAGCACTAACCAAGGAAAGCAGCGTTATCGCTGTAAAAATTGCTCTAAAACATTCAGCACTCTCACCGGAACGAACCTATTTAGAATGAAAAAGCCTGACAAGTGGTTGAAATACATCGAATGTCTGTGTCTTTCAAATAGTTTGAGGTATGCAGCAAACTTGTTAAATATTAACTTAAAAACTGCATTCAGATGGCGTCACCGGTTACTAAAAAGCCCTTGTGCTCACAAGCCGACAGAATTAGTTGGCATTATTGAAGCGGACGAAACCTTTGTGCCGGAGAGCTTCAAAGGTTCGAAAAAAATGCCAAGAGAATCAAGAAAACGTGGTGGTGGAAATCCACCGAAAGTTCCTATTTTACTGGCATTGGATCGCAATGGAGCAGTAAGCCATTACGTCTTAAATCAAGATACGAAAGAAGAACTTAGCTTGGCATTGAAGCCTCTTTTAACACCAGATTCCGTGCTGTGCACTGATGGGAACTTATCTTATAAAAGTATCGTTCAAGAGCTTGATTTTAGCATCGATCACAAACGTCTCATTGGTTTGGATAAACAAAAAGTTATTGATAAAATTTATCATATTCAGACGCTTAATAACTTTATGATGCGTTGGAAAACGTGGATGAAACGTTTTTTTGGAGTTGGAACGGGTTATATGGAGCATTATATTGCATGGTTTATCTTCATGGAAAACAAAGAATCTTACAAAAACAAAGCTTGGCTTAATGAAGCTCTTGAATAAGACCAACACTGAAGTGGAACAGAGCCTATTACATACAGTATAATATAGCGCCGTTATAACGAGCGAACCATAAGAATATTGCGATTGTTGCATTTTATTTTAACTGCTTAAGTGTTGCGGTTATTCCTTTACCGTTTAGCCCAGACAACTTGTATGGCGTAACCTGATAGAAACAATAGTCCAACCACTTACTATACAACAAGCTACCATGACTGCGCCA
>JBATHQ010000545.1:0-4197 GCA_049667005.1 Psychromonas sp. | reverse complement strand
GCTAAGTTGGATTAATTTGCTATTTGTTGGTTTGCTTAGGATTGCGTTGCGCACAGAATCTGCACGTGAAGAACAGGATATGGACCGGAAGTAAAAATTTGGGCTAGATAAATTGCGTTTTATAAGGGGGGTTTTTGTGTTTATGGGGTGTAACTATAAGATGTAACTAACTGATAGTACTAACAAACTAGAAGAGTTCACTGAGATTGAAAAACTCTATACGTGGTATGGTGCCCGAGGCCGGACTTGAACCGGCACTTCTTTCGAAAACGGATTTTGAATCCGTCGCGTCTACCAATTTCACCACTCGGGCATAATCTTTAAATAAGAGTGTTGTTAAGACGAGGGGATTATACCTAGGGAAGTTCTGCTTACAAGTGTTTTCTAACTGATTGATTAAAAATAAATCAGCTTTTGAGATTAACTGTTATATTTCTTCGCTTATTCATACAACAAGGCTTTTTATAGCGGTATTTCTGTATAAAAAAATGTTAACTGATTTTGCTTTTGCTAAACTGCCTGCAAATAATTTCAAGGAATTAACATGGCCAAGCATAATCCCAACACTGTACAGACCAAAAGTTTAACGCAACAATATCAGGGTTGCCCACGGGCTAACTTTTTCCGCCGACTCGGTGCATATCTATACGATCTATTCGCGGTTATGGCTCTGCTGATGTTTGCGGGTATCTTTGCGGTATTAATTGTCATTCTCGCCAATAAACTGGGATTGATCAATCTTGATGCTTATGTCGATGTCGCAGACTTCCTTGCTTCGAGTCAACTATTTGCATTATATCTGGCCGCTATTGTGATTGCTTTTTATGGTTATTTTTGGACCAAAGCGGGTCAAACTATCGGTATGAAAGCATGGCGTTTACGGGTGCAAAACAGCGATGGCAGTAATATCTCTTTTACGCAATCGTTAATTCGTATGGCAACGTCAGCATTTGGTTTAGGCAATGTGATGTCTTTTTTTAGTAGCCATCACGCATTTCAGGATACCTGGGCGGAATGTGAAGTGGTGGTCTTAAGCAAAGAGTTAAACAACTGGAAAGGTTTTAAGGGTATGGGATTTATGGATCAGGATAAAAAATAACACAGTTTTTTATCGCTTACTTAGATTCAAATAAAAAATGCCACACTTTATGATGAATAAATATGTGGCATTTTTGTTTGTTTTTAAATGTTGCTTAGCTTTGCCGTTTAAGTAGGTACATCGCCACAGATAACACCAGAAAACTGGGCAATAATGCCCCGAGTATCGGTGGTAAATTAAACACTAAGCTAAAGGGGCCAAATAACTCTCCCGAGATGTGGAAAGCAAAACCGGCAGCAATACCAAAAATCAAACGCGTTCCCATGGTAACCGTACGCAAACCGCCAAATATAAAAGAAACAGACAGCAGCATCATGACCACAATGGTAAAAGGCAAGACCGCTTTACGCCAAAGTATCAGCCAATAACTATTTGCGTCCTGTCCATTGTTTTCCAGATATTGAATGTAGTTATAAACATCGCGCATTGACATTTTATCCGGCTCACCTAAAACCACCTCCAGTTTTCTCGGTGTCAGCTTGGTGTCCCAAATATAATTATCGAGCGGCGTTGTCTCTATTTTATCTGCAGAAAAGGTTGTTTTACTGGTATTTTCAAAAGACCATGCCCCCTCTTTAAACACCGCTTTACGCGCCAGGATGGCGTACTCGAGTTTTAATTTTGCATCAAAAAAATACAGCTGCACATTAAACAGCTCGGATTGATTACTCATCCGCTCAATACTGACAAAGGAGTCGGCATCCTTCACCCATACACCGTATTGATTACTGACCTGGTCTTCCCCTTTCCGCGCGACATAGCGCATAGAGTATGCTTCTTTATCCGTTTGCGGAGCAACATATTCGCTCAGGATCATCACCGCAATAACCATCGGAATAGCTGTTTTTAATACCGCACCTGCAATGCGCAATTTAGATAACCCGGCAGCTTGCATAACCACTAATTCACTGCTGCTGGCAAGACTCCCTAAACCAATCAATGCACCAATCAACGCAGCCATCGGGAAAAAAACAGCCAATTCAACAGGCATTTTGAGAAGTACAAAATAAGCCGCATGCCAAACATCGTAGGTTCCTTCTCCAACGGCTCTCATTTGATCGACAAATTTAATGATACTGCTCAAACCGAGCAGTACAAATAAACTTAAAAATGTTGCTGCAAAAATCGTTTTACCGATGTAACGATCTAAAATACCCATAATACTGATTCCGTTTTAAAGACCTTAACCACTACTTACGCAAAGTCACTTTGTTAAATTTTCCTAAGCTTTGCAGGTGCAGGGTGATGCCTATAGACAAAAAGATAATTTGCACAACCCAAATGCTGACGGCAGGAATCGTTCCCTCTTCAATCAGGCTTTTAGCCGTACTGAGCAGCAGGAAAAAACTTAAATACAATGCCAATGCCGGTAACAATCTGGCATAGCGTCCCTGACGCGGATTCACTTTTGCCAATGGCACCGCCATAAACGTCATCAACAATATGGATAATGGAATGGCGATTCGCCACTGCAGTTCGGCCTGATATTTAGGATTTTCCACGCCGAACAATGCCGTTGTCGGCAACGCTTCAACCCCGCGCACCTTCCTCTCTGACGCTCGATTGGCAATATGCACCTCATAACGGTCAAACTGACTGTTTTCAAACTCATTCTGCCCGACAATACCCGCGTAACGCGTGCCATTATTCAAGGTCAGCCAGGCGCCGTCTTTTTTAGCCTCGAGCTGGCCACTTAATGCCGTCAATACAGAAGGAGCCAAATCTTTATTCTCCGGCCAGTGCGCTGCAAAAATATTTTCTAATTTTTTATTGCTGCTGGCTTTTTCGACATAAACTACGCTGCCATTACCTGATGTTTTATAAAAACGCCCCTCTATCAAGGTTGCTGCGCTGGCATCTGATTTCGTTTCTTCAATCACAGAGATCATTTTATCTTCGGAAAGTGGCGTAAGATACAAGCTGTTGTAGGCGGCAAAGGCAAAGGTTAAAAAAGATAAAATCGAGGTGGCTTTCAATACTTGATTTGGACTATATCCGCAAGATGTCATCGCCACCATTTCACTTTCGCTGTGTAACCGCCCGTGGGCAAAAAGTACAGCAAGGTAAAAACTGATAGGTAACATTAAGGTACCTAATTGCGGTAAATTCAGATACAGCAAAGTCAGTACCAGATCAGCAGGGATCACGCCACTCAGTGCTTGCGCAAGAATGACGATGAACTTTTGACTGACAAAAATAAGCACTAAAACAAACAGAATTCCGATCTGACTTTTAAATGTTTCGAGCATTAAATAACGAAGAAGTATCACTCGGGTCTCCTGTAAAAAAAAGTTCTGATAAAGATATGTCCCGACCACTAAAGAGGTTTAAATCGCCTCCTTGGTAGATCTGGCTATATATGCAAAACCCTTGAAAACTTTCATTTCCAAGGGCCTTAGCTATAAACTAGTGGATTAAGCAAGTAAATACGGTAAAATTACAAATCTTATTGTGTTGAGAAGAGTTATCAAGATCCACAGACTTCTATAATAACTGTATTTTCTGAAAAATAGCACAGTTAATCGCATTATACATAGCCCAGATTAAGGATAAATATGGAATTTTTCGTAAAAAGCGGCAGCCCTGAAAAACAACGTAGTGCTTGTATTGTTATCGGCGTATTCGAACCACGCCGTTTATCGCAAGCGGGTGAACAACTTGACGAGATTAGTGGAGGCTATTTAAGCACACTATTACGCCGTGGTGATATCGAAGGAAAAGTAGGCCAAGTATTATTCTTACACCATGTGCCAAATGTCTTAAGTGAGCGCGTATTATTAGTAGGTTGTGGTAAAGAGCGGGAATTAAGCGAAGTACAATATAAACAAATTATTGCCAAAACCATTACCACACTCAATGAAACGGGCGCTTTAGAAGCGATCTGTTTCCTTTCTGAACTGCATATCATCGGCCGTGATACCTATTGGGCGGTGCGTCAGGCGGTTGAGGCAACTCAAGATTGTTTATATAACTTCGACCAGTTTAAAAGCAATAAAGGTAATACACGCCGTCCGCTGCGTAAATTAACCTTTAATATCAATAGTCGTAAAGATCTGCCCCGCGCGGAACTGGCATTACAACATGGTTTAGCAGTCGCT
>JBATHQ010000544.1:0-8146 GCA_049667005.1 Psychromonas sp. | reverse complement strand
GCCTAAAGGCTCCCTATCAAATGGTAGCTGTTTTTGTATCTATCAAATTTTCTTTTGAATTTTTTTACGTAATAAGTCGATCTTATTATGCTCACTTTTTCCCGTTTGCGAGCACAATAACTCACGCTCAAAAACTCCCAATTATAACCATCACTATTGCCTGCTTAGTAATACATACTATTAGGAAGGCATGCACTCATTGTGTACGAATATTCTCCCAAGCGAGCTAGCAACTACAAAGTTATGGCCACTGTTACGGAGCCACAATATTAGACATCAAAGCCAATTATACTTATGGCCCGTTTGAATCAAATTTTCTTTTAAGCGTTTCTTCATCTCTTGATTTGCTCTCAGGTAGATAGAATGAATGTCATTATCATAAGCGCTTTGACTAAACCCTCTTTCCCTCGCTTTTTCATACCACTCATGACCAATATTGAATTCTCCTGTCGATATGTATACAGCACCAAGTAAAGTACAAGGTCGAAAGTTTAGAGGGGTTACTTGATGCGCTTCATGGCCTAGCTTCAAAGAATGCTTATAACTACCTAAATCTCGACAAACTCCACCATAAGTAGTGAGTAATGCAGACTTTAAATTGTCATTATTATTGGTAAATTTAAAAGGATATGACTCTGCTAATATAGGCTTAATTCTATTTGGCATATCTAGCTTTCTATACGCAGCACTAGCATTAACCAGCTCCCATGGTTTCTTCTTATCCAGCCAGTTGGTTAAATGCAGTTGAGCAATATGGAGGTGATTTTTTTTCTGAATAGCTTCATTAGCAAACCCCACCTCTTCTAACCACCTTAATTCATCTTCACTGATTACTTTTTGTCGCAATTGATTTAATAGCTTTGCAACCTTGGACTTTTTCTTTACATCAAATGTATCAAAATCTGGAAAGTCAATGTGATGCTTTTTATGATCAATCCTTTCTTGTTTCTGCTTCTCGGCTATTCTTTTATATTCTAGCCTTTGCTGTTCATCTTTTAGTAATCGCTGTTCTTCGACTTTCTTTTTAAATAGCGCTTGTCGTTCAATACACTCTTCCAATAATTTTTTCTGCCTAGCCCTTTCTACATCTGATATTGGGGATTTTGTTTGAGCAACTTCATCAATACTATCCAAATAATTCTCATCGACAACCGCTTTATTAACAGGGTTAGGCATCACTGAATTCGTTCCGTTAACCCGACTTTCGACTGACATTGTTTTATTTTCTATTTTTTGCGGTTTATCCTTTAGCAGATCATGTCCATCAATTTGATTTTTTACTGGCTCATGTCGATCAATTGATGCTTTTAATAATTCTTTTTGTTTAATTCTTTCTTTTTCTACATCTGACAACAAAGATCTTTGCCTAGCTAACTCATCAATTTTTATCTGATATTGCCCAACAATAACATCGACAACAGCCTTATTAGCAGTGTTTGATACCTCTGAATTCGTTACTTTAAGCCTACTTTTAACAGCCTCTTTTAATATGATTCCATCTACTGCAATACTATTTAACTTCTCAGATGAACTTGTACATTTTAAAATGCATTTAAATAGCTCACTAGCCTCATGGCCTAATGCAAGAGATAGTATTTCCATATCAACGGACGACACGTCAAGGTCTTTACTGGTAATCATGTTCGTTAGTAAATAAATATATCGGCTATGGAAAGGGTATTGGCCTTCAGGAAAAAGTTGATGGAATTTCATATTAAATTTGTCTCACACGGCTCTATCTAATTAGTTAATAAAGGTTATCAATAAAGGAGACATTTACATATAAATTTGAGAAATATTTGTTAAGTCTAATAAAAATTAAACTTTGCGCCCCAAGTGAACTAGAAAACTAAGTCGTTAACGCCCCAAAGCGGCTTAGTTGGTAAAAATATTGACGATCGCTTTTTCCCGATTCCAAGCGTGGCTGTTACGCTTAAAAACTCCCAATTGCGAGTGTATAGACCTATCTATCTTATATATTAGCTTTTGTAAGAGATTTCATTAACGCTTGCGACAACGGCGGTTTAGGATTGGCGGTGTTTTTGCGTCTTTCAGCAAAAACGGTGACAAGACTAAAACGTCCGATTGGTTGCACTTGTTAACTTTTACGGCTTGTACGCTTTTAGCCTACAAGACCCTTTATTATTAATATTGCTTTAACTTAAAACAAAAATGCATTGATTTACTTACTTAATTTTCAACTCATCAGCCATAACAACCAGGATCTAGCGTTTAAGGCTGTGGGGTTTCAAATCGGAACGTTTCATCGCCACCAACGATAATTTTTGGGGCTTCGTTATAAGTTGCTTCTCGATATACAACTGACCAATCGGGATAGTTGTGCACTAATGGTTTAAAAAATGCGTCTTGGACCTTTAATTCATTATCTTTAATCTTACTCATGTTGAATGTGGCTAAATCAGACCATGTTGCAGTTTGAGAAATACGTATGAAAAGACTGTTTTGAGAGGCAGTACTCCATACCCACGCTTTATATCCCCCCATTAGTTCAGGCGCATAAGCCAATACAGGATCCTTTAAGCTAATTTGATATCTGCACTCGGTATCAAGTTCTTCGCATAAAGGATGTGTAAATTGTTTGCCTAACCCGTACTTGAGCTCAGAATTGATATCTTCGAGTTTCATATCCATTGATTGCAGTATGGATACGAAGTGATTAAATACATAAAGTCTGGCTGATTCTTTATCTTTGGCTTTTTCATAAGGTAAGTAAAGAGTGATGCTATCATACATTCCACCAGTCTGAGTTTGATTTTTGGCTGTTCCTGCCCCAAGAATAAACTGATCTTCTGCAGTATCTTTAGCAAGATCATTTGCAACTGTAGGCGGTAGTCCCAAAGCCGTTGCAAAAGCGAAAGAAAGAACATAACCTTTTAGGGAAGATTCAAGGCCGGATTCAATTACGGATTTCTGTCTCTCTTTTAATAGTGTTTCGGCTTTCCCTTTGGGCAAATCAATTGCGCCATGAAGGCCCATAGCGTTAAAATAATTAAGCGCAGTTGATTTTTTAGCATCGAAGCCAAATGGTTTTTGTGGTAATTCTACAGGTTTAAGTGATGAACATCCTGAGATACATGCTGCAATAGAGAGGGAAAGTATAAAGCTTTTCAAGATTGATTCCTTTTTATAATGAAAAAACTAATGCTGAATATTATTCAAGTTATGCACTTTTTATTTGTACCTAATGAATAAAAAATGTCAATATACATTTATATTTAATGTGTTGTAACTAATTGATAGTAAATTATTTTTAATACACAATAATCGATCAAAAAATAACAGTGTGAGGTTAAATCAGATTATCTATATCGCTGAGTGTCCCAAAGCGCCTCAGATACTAAAGGTACTTGATGCTCGGTATTTCCCGTTTGCGAGCATCCTATAAACTCATGGAGATGTAAGATAAAGTATCATTCTAGCTTCCAAAATATCATATCAAATCCAAACTATTACAAACAACGCAACTGCGTTATATCAGCTTGAAATAGGTCGCTATTGCTTCACTAACATCCCTTCTCTACACACTTTTTAGGTTAATTCTGGTGTTGCTTCTTTAAACAATATGATCCTCTCGTGGTCTGGATCGCCTGAACATTGTCCTGGTAGCACGATTTAATCCGATAATTCTGGCTTTATGTATTATAAATAATTAAGATTCTAATATTGTTTAGTAATAGAACTATAAACTTTATGAAATTGTTTCTGCTGTGTTTTCTGCCCATTATTGGGGTGATAGTACCGATTTTAGTAAAAGGATTTGGCCGAAGCCAAATAGCCTTTTTTACCGCGTTATTGCCCTCCGCCAGCTTGGCGCTGTTGTTCAGCGAGATGTCTGCTGTTTTTGACGGTGCGGTAATTTCCCATCAAATCCCCTGGGTAAGCTCACTCGGATTAAATCTAAGTTTGCGTTTAGATGGCTTGGCATTTTTATTTGCCACGCTGATCCTTGGTATTGGTTTACTGGTCATTCTGTATGCACGTTACTATCTCAGTGAACGCGATAATATGTCGCGTTTCTATGCCTATTTGATCTTGTTTATGGCTGCGATGTTGGGCGTAGTGCTCAGCGGAAACTTAATACAGATGTGGTTTTTCTGGGAAATGACCAGTATTTCCAGTTTCTTGTTGATTAGCTTTTGGACCTACAAAAGCGAAGCTCGTAAAGGTGCGCGTTTAGCGCTAACAGTTACTGGCCTGGGTGGTCTTTGCCTGTTAGCTGGCGTAATACTTATTGGCGAAACTGTCGGCAGTTACGAGCTGGACGTAGTGCTAAATGCAGGCGATCTGATTCGGGCAAGCTCTTACTATCCAGCAATATTGATTTTGGTTTTACTCGGTGCATTCACCAAGTCTGCGCAGTTCCCATTTCATTTTTGGCTGCCTCAAGCGATGGCAGCGCCAACACCAGTAAGTGCCTATCTGCACTCTGCAACGATGGTCAAGGCAGGTGTATTTTTATTAGCACGTTTATATCCGGCACTTTCTGGCACCGATATGTGGTTTGTACTGGTTAGTGCTACCGGTCTAATGACGCTACTTTACGGCGCATATTCCGCTGTTTTCCAACATGATTTAAAAGGACTACTGGCCTACTCTACCATTAGCCACCTGGGTTTGATTACGCTCTTGTTCGGGCTTAACAGTGATATGGCGGCAGTGGCTGCAATATTTCACATTATTAACCACGCAACCTTTAAAGCTTCGCTATTTATGGCCGCCGGGATTATTGACCATGAGTCGGGCTCGCGGGATATGCGCAAACTAAATGGCCTTTATCGCTATATGCCGATCACCGCCACGTTGGCAATGGTTGCGGCAGCGGCAATGGCAGGTGTGCCCTTACTTAACGGTTTCTTATCCAAAGAGATGTTTTTTGCTGAAGTGCTTGGACAACGCACTCTCGGTGCAATTTCCTGGTTAATTCCTGTGTTGGCCACCGTTGGCGCAGCCCTTTCGGTTGCCTATTCATTGCGCTTTATCCACGACGTTTTCTTTAATGGCGAGCCTCGTGATTTACCCAAAACCCCGCACGAGCCACCGCGCTACATGCGCGTGCCGGTTGAAGTGCTGGTTGCTATCTGTCTTTTGGTTGGTGCATTTCCAGCCTTTACCATTGGCGCGCTGCTTAATTCCGCAGGGCAAGCTACGATTAATAACGCGATGCCAGAGTTTAGTCTTGCGATATGGCATGGTTTTAACATTCCACTACTGATGAGTTTTATGGCGATCGTTGGCGGTGTGCTTATTTATATGAGCCGTAAACATGTGTTCCGCTTCCAAGCCAGCTTTAAGACAATAAACGCGAGTGAGATATTCGACAAAATCATCTATCAAATACAGTGCGGCGCGCAAAAGGTAATTGATTGGATTGACAACGGTAGCTATCAACGCAGTGCATTTATTCTCGCAGCATTTGCATTATTAATGTTGGCAATACCTATCTCTAAAATCAGTGAGCCCTTGGAGCGCCTGGCGCATACCGATGTTGAATTGCCAGTTATAGTAGGCTGTATGTTGTTAATATTGGGCTCAATAGCAACCGTATTGGTCAGTCACCAGCGGATTATTGCCATTGCAATGCTGTCCTTAGTCGGCTTGGTGGTCTCCATTGCCTTTAACTATTACTCGGCCCCCGACTTGGCTTTAACGCAAGTTTTGGTTGAAGTGGTGGCGATTATTTTATTATTGCTAACCCTCTACTTTTTCCCGCAAACCACACCCAGTAGCGCAACCGGTCCCGCAGGCTTTGCGCGCGACATTTTGCTAGCATCAACTATCGGGGCCGTCGTAGGTACGGTGTGTTTATTGATGCTGACTTATCACAGCGAATCGGTCTCGCAATTTTATATTGATAATGCAAAAACGGGTGGTGGTGGCACCAACGTAGTCAACGTTATTCTGGTCGATTTCCGTGGGTTCGATACCATGGGAGAAATTCTGGTACTTGGCATCGCAGCGCTAGGCATTCACAAGTTGATTGCCCGCATGCGTTTATCGATTCGTACTCGTGATGCTCAAGGCCGTCTTTGGAGCGAAGACAAGCACCCAATGATTTTGTCGGTGGTGTCTCAGAGTTTGCTACCTTTAGCATTGCTGATTTCTGCTTATATCTTTCTTCGCGGCCACAATTTACCCGGTGGCGGTTTTATTGCAGGCTTGATAACCGCTGTGGCGATGATTCTGCAGTATTTCGCCCACGGGGTTAGCTGGGTTATAGCGCGCAATAAAATTGTCTATCACAGCTTGATTGTTAGTGGATTAATGACGGCATTACTAACGGGTATTGCACCGCTGTTATGGGGCTATCCATTCTTAACCACCTGGTTTGATTACTTCACCTTACCGGTTATCGGTAAATTCGAACTTACATCTGCTTTGGTATTCGATTTAGGCGTTTACTTAACGGTGGTTGGCTCGACCATGCTCATTTTGTCGAATCTGGGTAAACTTACCACCAACCAACGTTTAAAAGTTGAGGAGGAACGGCAATAATGGAAATTTGGTTTTCAGTCGCAGTTGGTGTTGCAACTGCATGCGGTGTATTTTTGATGCTTCGCGCCCATACATTTACCTTGATACTCGGCTTAACACTATTGTCTTACGCCGTGAATCTGTTTTTGTTTGCCAGTGGTGGTTTGACCACTGACAGTGCAGCAATCTTGGGCGACAAAGCTATCAATAGTGACCCTCTGCCACAAGCGTTGGTACTCACGGCAATAGTGATTGGCTTTGCCATGACCGCTTTTGCCTGTATTCAAGCAATGCGAGCGCGTTCTGAGAGTGGTAATGATCAGGTCGATGGTAAAGAACATCTAGACATTCCAACTAAAACGGAGACACCGTAGTCCATGCTTCTAGATCATTTAGCGATACTACCAATAATAACGCCGATCCTAATCGGAATTGTATTGTTATTCGCACGCTTACGCGAAAACATAATCAACCAACGCGTGATTGCAATCTGCGGGCAAGCGATCTGCTTGCTAATCGCAATCGTACTACTGCGCACGGTTATTATGCACGGGCCCATTGTTTATCAGTTGGGTAATTGGCAGCAACCATATGGCATTGCGCTCTATGTTGACCAGATAAGCGCGCTATTGGTGCTGTTAACCTGCCTGGTCGCTTTTTGTGCGCAGATATATAGCTGTGCAGGCGACGATAAAATAGGGATATTTTTTCACCCTTTAATGATGTTTCAGGTCGCCGGTATTTGTGGCGCATTTTTAACAGCGGATATCTTCAATTTATTCGTATTTTTCGAAATTCTGCTGATGGCATCGTATTCATTGATGATCCATGGCGGTGGTAAAAATCGTGTTTTGGCAAACTCCCACTACCTATTTCTTAACTTGCTGGGTTCGTCAATATTTCTGATTGCCCTTGGGACCATTTACGCAGCCTTTGGCACCTTAAGTTATGCCGATCTATCGCTTAAAGCGCAGCACATTGAAGGCACTCAGTTATTACTTGCCCAAGCCGGTATATTTTTGTTATTTGTAGTGTTCGCACTCAAATCAGCAATGTTACCTCTGCATTTATGGCTGGCAAAAACCTATAGCGCAACCAGCGCTCCGGTCGCAGCGCTGTTTGCTATATTGACCAAAGTTGGTTTGTACTGCTTATGGCGTGTTCATGGTGTGGTATTTGGCAGCGGTGCAGAGCCATTATCTGCGCCAATCATGCAATGGTTAAGCCCGCTGGCATTGTTAACCATTGCCCTTGCGGCAGTTGGTATACTGGGTAGCAAAACCCTACGACAGCTTGCAAGTTATTTAATTATCGCATCAGTTGGCAGCCTACTACTGGTGATCGCGCAACATAATGCACAGGCTAGCGCAGCAGGTTTCTACTACCTTATCCATAGCACGCTGGCTGGCTGCGCCATGTTCTTGCTGGCAGGTATTGTTGTTCGCCTAAGACCTAAAGCGCAAGACCGGTTTGTAAGTGCACGCGCCCTGCCATCTTCTGGACTGTTAAGCTTCATCTTCCTGGTGTTTGCGATAGCCATGATTGGTTTACCGCCTTTATCCGGCTTTATTGGCAAAGCCTTATTGCTTAAAGCAACATTTGCCAGTTCGTGGATGGGGACAAGCTGGGCGCTTATTTTGATTAGCTCTTTTGT
>JBATHQ010000543.1:0-2470 GCA_049667005.1 Psychromonas sp. | reverse complement strand
GCTTGATGCTGATCCGTTGTTAGCGCTGAAGTTGTTTCAATGTAATAGGCAATCCCGCGCTCTAAGCGTTGTACTTTGGTTAATCCGCAGTTGGTGGCGATATTGGTTGCTTTTGACGACCAAGGAGAAATGGTACCCGGACGAGGCGTAACAAACAGCAATGTACCTACAGGCTCATGTTCGGCGATTTTAGGTCCGTAGGTTAAAAGTTTTTGCAGTACAACTAGCTCTTGGTCATTTAAAGTCTCAGTTAAATCCGCTGCATGCATATATTCAGCATATATTTCTTTTACAGGTAGATTTAATGCCTCACAGTTTTTTAATAACTGATTAACACGAAATGTCGATAAGGCCGGGGCCCCACGCAAAATTTCCATAGGTAATTTCTCTCATAAGATAGATAAATGAACTTGGGTTACGCCAATCACATAGAAAAGTTATTCTGTAGCGCTTCCTCATAATTGCAGAGTCCCCGGAACGTCCTGACCTATTTGATATAATTGGTATTGGAGCGGTATTATATGCAAAAAGCATTTTTTATTAAATAGAAACCCTCTATAGTCGAGGTTAATTTATATTTAATCATGTTAAATTCGCAAATTTATGATGGAAAACTATACTATTTCACTCAAAAAAACTGATTCGGACATGCTTATGCCCTTTAAAACATCTAAGCGCTTTATAATCGGGCTTTTTATCAGCCTTGCTTTTTTATTGCTGACCGCTTGCGACTCTTTTTCACCCGCCACCCGCCTGGAAAAAATTCAGAGCCGTGGTGAAATTAGAATGGGTACTATTAATGACACCTTGACTTATAGTTATGACGGCAGTGTTCGCAGTGGTTTTGACTTTGAGCTTGGCAAACAATTTGCTGATCACTTGCAGGTTAAATTAAGCGTAAAAGAATACCCGACTTATGAAGCTCTACTTTTGGCATTAGATAATGACCAGGTTGATTTTCTCGGTGCCGGACTAACATTAACGCCCAAAAGAGCGCAAAAATATCGCAGCTCTCCCCCCTATTATTATGTTTCACAAAAATTGGTTTACCACAAAGGAACCTACCGTCCACGCAAGGTAGAGGATATAAACGCCCCTGTCAGCGTTCTCAAAGGCAGTAGTCATGAAGAGACATTAGAAACATTATTAGAGAAGAAGCCTGACCTCGACATTGAGGTTTTAGAAAACGAAGGACCGGAGACTTTATTACGTAAAGTTGCTGAAAAAGAGATCACTTTTGCGATTGTTGACAGCTCGACACTGGCACACAAACAGCGCTATTACCCGGTATTGACCGAAGCATTTACCCTCTCAGAAAAACAACCCGTTGCCTGGTTATTAAAACGCCGTCAGGATGATACGCTTTATGCCGCTGTCATTGAGTTTATAGGTAATAGATATGCAGACCAGAGCATCGACAAGCTTGAGGAGAAGTATTTTGGCCATGTAGGACGTTTTGATTTTGTTGATACCAAGGTATTTTTACAACGTAACAAAAGCACCTTACCTAAATTTGAAAAATTATTTAAAAAGCATGCCACTGCTGAAGTAGACTGGTTATTACTGGCGGCTGTCAGTTACCAGGAATCCCATTGGAACCCGAAGGCTAAATCCCGTACCGGTGTCCGCGGCATGATGATGTTAACTCAGGATACCGCTGATTATATCGGCATCGAAGACAGGTTAGATCCCGAGCAGAGTATAAAGGGCGGTGCTAATTATTTAACTAAACTTATAAAACGCCTACCGAACAGTATTCCTGAAGATGAAAAAATCTGGTTTGCCATGGCCAGTTATAATCTTGGTTTCGGTCATTTGATGGATGCCAGACGAATTACAAACATGCGTAAACAAGACCCCAATGCCTGGTCCGATGTAAAAGAAAACTTACCTCTGTTACATGAGCAAAAATGGTATAGCAAAACCCGCTATGGCTATGCACGCGGTCGGGAAGCACAGCAATATGTTAATAATATTCGCCAATACCTTAAGTCATTAAGATGGTTTGTGGCACAGAGAACAAAACAACAGCAAGCACAAAGAATCGCACAAGCCGCCAAAGCGAAACAAGACGCAGATCTAAAAGTGCAACAAACGCCACAACCGATGCATCAGGCCGGATTGCTGGTTCAACAAGGAAATAAAGAGGATCAGGAAGAGCCTCAGCAGGAAGCGCAGCAACAGTCTCAGCAGGCAGGTTTACTGATTCAACAGGCAAATAAAGAGGATCAGATACATTCGCAGCAGGAAGTGCAGCAACAGACTCAGCAGGCCGGATTACCGATTCAATCGGAAAATAAAGAGGATCAGATACAGTCGCAGCAGGAAGCGCAAGAAAGTCTTGAACTACCGAATGGTTCAATAAACAATACGCCAAAAACTATTGTAGCAGAAGTGACTAAGTCGCTTGAACTGCAATAACGATCTGGTTAAAGGTCTGTAACGATAACGGCATTATTTTCAATTTCAT
>JBATHQ010000542.1:0-7212 GCA_049667005.1 Psychromonas sp. | reverse complement strand
GCTTTAAAAGAAGCCGCTCAAGAGATAGGTGTTACAGTTATTGAGTCTCCTGCGCCAAAATCATCTGATGTGATGATTGCCTCCAAGCAGCTGGTTGGTAAAGTGGATGCTATTTACTGCTCGACAGATAATACTATTGTCAGTGCTTTTGAATCCGTTGTGAAAGTTGGAATGGATGCGCAAATTCCTGTGTTTGCTGCAGATACTGGTTCAGTAGAGCGTGGTGCTGTTGCTGCCGTTGGTTATGACTACGGTGATTTGGGCCGCCAAACTGGTGAGATTGTAGTGCGTATCTTAAAAGGTGAAAAACCGGGCATGATTGACGTTAAATTGGCAGAGGGTACGAGCTTATATGTTAACCCTAAAATGGCCGCTAAAATGGGCGTGAAAATCCCTGCCGCGGTACTGGCGCGTGCAACTAAAATTATTGAATAATAAGGGTTATTAAATTGTCAGCTTTTGCTTTTTTAGGAACATTGGAGATAGGCTTTATTTATGGCCTGGTTGCCATCGGTGTTTATCTCACCTTCCGTATTTTAGATTTTCCGGACCTTACGGTTGATGGTAGCTTCACGCTTGGTGCTGCTGTTACCGCAACCTTAATTGTTGCCGGACAAAATGTCTATTTAGCGACTTTATTAGGGACACTGGCTGCCGCTTGTGCCGGATTGGTTACTGCGTGGTTAAATCTGCGCTTTAATATTCTGCATCTGCTGGCCAGCATACTTACCATGACCGCCTTGTATACCATTAACCTTCGAGTAATGGGTAAACCGAATGTTGCTTTGATTATGGAACCGACGGTGCTTACTCCTTTTGAAGGGTTAGGGCTGGAAGATATGTATATGAAGGTCATCTTTGTGGCCGTCTGCGCTATTATTGGCGGGCTACTGGTCGCCTGGTTTCTTTATACCGAATATGGCTTAGCAATGCGCGCCGTCGGCTCTAATAAGCGTATGGCGCAGGCAAATGGTATTGTTGTTAACGAAAAAGTCTATGTGGGCTTAGCGCTCTCTAATGGTCTGGTCGGACTTGCCGGTGCATTGTTTGCTCAAACTAATGGTTTTGCCGATTCGACCATGGGGATTGGTACCATTGTTGTTGGATTAGCCGCAGTGATCATCGGAGAGTCTTTGTTCTCAAGTCGCTCGATGCTGGTGATCGTCATGAGTTGTATTGTTGGTTCAATCTTATATCGCATCGCTGTATCAATGGCATTAAATGCTGATTTCTTAGGTTTCCAAGCTTCGGATTTAAACTTGATTACGGCAGTGCTGGTGGCATTAGCGCTGGTCTTTCCGAAAATACGTAATGAATGGAAAGCCAAACGCGCATCGGGGGATAATCTATGATTCGCTGTGAAAATTTACACGTCACCTTTAACCGCGGCTTGCCGACAGAAAAACTTGCATTAAGAGGCGTGGATTTAACCATTCCTTCGGGGCAATTTGTGACCGTTATCGGCTCTAACGGAGCGGGTAAATCAACTTTACTCAATACCATTGCCGGTGATATAAACTCCACTCAAGGTAATATTTTTTTTGGTGATCGTGATGTGACAAAGTTACCGGCAACGGGGCGCACCAAAGATATCGCGCGGGTGTTTCAGGATCCGCTGGCGGGAACCTGTGGTAACCTGACCGTTGAAGAGAATATGTCACTTGCCTATGGGCGCGGCAAACGTGGAACGCTTGCCTTTGCACTGAATAACAAATTACGGGGTGTTTTTCGTGAGCAGTTGAGCCGTTTAAATCTGGGACTTGAAGATCGTCTGGATAGTGAAATGGGGTTGTTGTCCGGCGGGCAGCGCCAGTCAGTGAGTCTGCTGATGTCGGCATTGCAGCCAAGTACCATTTTACTGCTTGATGAACATACTGCCGCACTGGATCCTAAAACAGCTGCTTTAATCATGGATATATCGTCGCAAATTATTGAAGAAAAGCATTTAACCGTGATGATGGTGACTCATTCCATGCGTCAGGCTCTGGATCACGGGTCGCGTACTGTGATGCTCCATGAAGGTAAGATTATTTTTGACTTGGAAGGCAAAGAGCGGGCTAATTACCAGGTTAAAGATCTGCTTAACCTGTTTTCTCAGGCGCGCTCGGATGGCGAAGAGTTGGACGATGATAAATTACTACTCGGCAGCTAACGAATTTAATGTAAATTTACGCTGATTAAGTATTGCTTAATATATTAATTGTCCGTAATATTCGCGACTCACTTTACCGCTGAATTAGTGATCGGCGGTAACAATTTAAATCGGTTATTTATATAACCACAAAATATCGGAGTATGTTATGTCACTAAGTGCACAACAGAAAGCTGAAATAGTAGCTAAATTTGGTCGTTCAGAAAACGATACTGGTTCTTCAGAAGTACAGATTGCTTTATACACAACGCAAATCAACCACCTTCAAGGTCACTTCAAAGAGCACCTTCATGATCACCACAGCCGTCGTGGTCTACTACGCATGGTAAGTCAACGTCGTAAATTACTTGACTACTTAAAGCGTAAAGATGTTGTAGCTTACACAAAATTGATCGCTGAATTAGGTCTACGTCGTTAATTTTCGACATATGCATAATTTATAAAAAGAGCCGCAAGGCTCTTTTTTTGTTTCTGCAATTCGGAAAATCAGTTATCAACTATCAGTAAGTCAAAAGCATCGACATAAAACCGTCGACTGTTAGCACAAGTACCAACCTACAACTAAAAACTAAAAACTAAAAACTATCCTTTAACTATTTTTGTTTTTCTTGCCACGCCTTCGCTTTATTAATCAACGGAGTGATGGTTGAACCCTGTACTAAAATTGAGAAAAATACGGCAGAATAGGTCATCACTAAGATTATTTCACGCACATCTATTTGTTTGCCGGGGATAATCATAACACCAGAAGGGATTGCCATCGCCATTGCCAGCGCCAAGCCTCCACGTAAGCCTCCCCAGGTTAATATTGCCACTGAGTAAGGGTTATATTGCCGGAATCGGTTGAAAGCCAAATAAGAGAACTGAATACTGAGGTAACGTGCGATTAATGTTAATGGAATAGCAATGACCATTAACACCCAATCTTCGCGATGGAAGCTATATTGCAACATACTTAAGCCAATCAGTAGGAAAAGAAGACCGTTTAAAAATTCATCAACGAGCTCCCAGAAATGATCCAGCAGTTTTATACTTTCTTTGGAAAATCCATTGATACGCGTCCAGTTGCCAATCATGATCCCTGAGACAACCATTGCCAGTGGACCAGAAACGCCGATAATAGCGGCGAAAACATAACCTGCGGTGGGAATACCGATAGTTAACAGTAATTCCATCGAGTGATCATTTGTTGCAGAGATTAAATAATGGAACAATAAACCTAATAAAAGCCCGTAAATAATGCCACCAATGGCTTCATGTAAAAATAACTGTGTAATGCTTAAGGCGGTAGGCTGCGTATTCGAAAATGCAATACTGTAAAGGGTAACAAAAATAACTAACCCGAAACCATCATTGAATAATGACTCGCCTTCAATTTGTGTGGAAATACGTTTTGGCGCTTCCAGCTTTTTGACAATGGCCAGCACGGCAATAGGATCGGTAGGGGATATCAGTGCTCCAAATAATAGACAGTAGATAAGGTCAAATTGAAAGTCTACATATTGACAGAGGTAAAACAGCACATAACCGATAAAAAAGGTCGAAAATAAGGTGGCACCTAATGCTAATACAGCGATTTCCCATTTTTGATCTTTGATATTACCCAGCTTAATCCCCAAGCCACCTGCAAATAATAAAAATCCCAAAATGCCATTGAGCAGAAAGCCGTTAAAATCAATTTTAGCAAGCTGCTCCGAGGCAATCACTTGTAATAAAGAAAACCCATTTTTACCTGCAATAACAATCAGTAAAGACAAGATTAAAGAGCCTGCGGTAATTGCAATGGTGTTTTGCATGCGGCCTATCTTACTGTTTAAAAATGTAATTAACATCGCTGCTGCTGCCAGAAAACAGAGTGTTGCGTAGACCGTCATTATGAGTACTCATCTGGTAATAAATAAATGCGTAGAATATAGAGTGAAATGGAGTTTAATGCTATGCCTCCTTGCAACTTTTGTTGTTCATCCAACTGAATGTTTTTTCTGCTAAACTTATGCTCGTGGGAGATCTGTTTTTAGGGCAATTAGCCGTTACAAAAAAGGTTTCAATTTATTTTGGGAGTACATAAATAACCTGTCTTTTTATAGCAATTTTTAACAAATAATTCAGTGACTCCCTTCCTTATAATAATTTCAAAATAATTGCCTTAAAAACGTTTTAAAGCACAGACTTTGACGTATACTGTCGACGCGATAAAAAGCATAACGACTTATATAAAGTAAAGAAATTTATTAAAGGAAAAAAAATGACTCCTATTGTTAAAACTTTTCAGTATGGCGAACATACTGTTACTCTGGAAACCGGTGTAATTGCACGCCAGGCGACTGCCGCTGTTATGTGTAGTATGGACGATACTTGTGTATTCGTTTCTGTTGTTGGTAAAGCGGATGATGGTGAAGCGCGTGATTTCTTTCCGCTAACCGTAAACTATCAAGAAAGAACCTACGCTGCAGGTAAAATTCCAGGCGGTTTCTTTAAACGTGAAGGCCGTCCAAGTGAAGAAGAAACGTTAATTGCACGTCTTATTGACCGTCCGGTTCGTCCGCTTTTCCCTGAAGGTTTCAAAAATGAAGTACAGGTGATTGCAACTGTGGTTTCTATTAACCCTGAAATCAATCCTGATATCGTTTCTATGATTGCAACTTCTGCTGCACTGTCTATCTCTGGTATGCCATTTAACGGTCCTATCGGTTGCGCACGTGTTGGCTATAAAGCGGGTCAATACCTGCTTAACCCGACAAAAACAGAGTTAGAAACAAGTGATCTTAACCTGGTTGTAGCGGGTACTGATAATGCAGTATTAATGGTTGAATCTGAAGCTGCGATTTTAAGCGAAGATGTTATGCTTGGCGCCGTTGTATATGGCCACGATCAACAACAAGTTGTTATTAATGCGATTAAAGAATTTGCTGCAGATGTTGCTCGTCCAGCATGGAACTGGTCTGCACCGCTACGCAACGCGGCATTAGATGCGGCTGTTGCAACTGAAGCTCAGGCGCGTTTTGAACAAGCTTACCAAATCAGCGATAAAGGTCAGCGTTACGATGCGATTAAAGCAATTACTACAGAAGTAAAAGAAAAATTATTAGCAGCTGATGAAACATTAGATGCTAAGCAAGTAGGTGAATACCTGCACGATTTAGAAAAAACAGTGGTACGTACACGTATCATTAAAGGTGAACCACGTATTGACGGTCGCGATCCTGAAAGTGTTCGTGCACTGCACGTGATGACGGGTGTACTGCCACGTACTCACGGTAGCGCGCTATTTACCCGTGGTGAAACGCAGGCATTAGTGACTGCAACATTGGGTACACAACGTGATGCACAGATCATTGACAGCTTAATGGGTGAGAAGAAAGATCACTTCCTGCTACATTACAACTTCCCTCCATACTGTGTGGGTGAAACAGGTTTTGTTGGTTCGCCAAAGCGTCGTGAAATTGGTCATGGTCGTCTGGCTAAACGTGGTGTTTTAGCGGTTATGCCTTCTGTAGAAGAGTTCCCATACACAGTACGTGTGGTTTCTGAAATCACAGAATCTAACGGTTCATCTTCAATGGCTTCTGTTTGTGGTGCATCTCTTGCGCTGATGGATGCGGGTGTTCCGCTTAAATCATCTGTTGCGGGTATCGCAATGGGTCTAGTAAAAGAAGGCGAAGAGTTCGTTGTCCTTTCTGATATCTTAGGTGATGAAGATCATCTTGGCGATATGGACTTTAAAGTGGCTGGTACTACCGAAGGTATTACTGCATTACAGATGGATATCAAAATTGAAGGTATCACTCGTGAAATCATGCAGATTGCTTTAAATCAAGCAAAAGCGGCACGTTTACACATTTTAACTGTAATGGATAAAGCACTTCCACAAGGCCGTTCTGATATCTCTGAATTCGCTCCGCGTATTCATACTATCAAAATTAATACTGATAAGATCCGTGATGTTATCGGTAAAGGCGGCGCAGTTATTCGCCAACTTTGTGAAGAAACGGGTACTACCATTGAAATTGAAGATGATGGTACAGTCAAAATCGCTGCGACATCGGGTGAGCAAGCTGAAGATGCAATCAACCGTATCAAAGCGCTGACATCTGAAGTTGAAGTAGGCACTATCTACACCGGTAAAGTTGTACGTTTAGCTGATTTTGGTGCGTTCGTTAATATTCTTCCGGGTAAAGATGGTCTAGTACATATTTCTCAAATTTGTGAAGAGCGTGTACAAAAAGTTTCTGACCATCTATCTGAAGGTCAGGAAGTGAAAGTTAAAGTACTGGAAGTAGACCGTCAAGGCCGTGTACGTCTAAGTATCAAAGAAGCGACAGAAAAGAAAGATGCACCTGCTGCTGAATAATTTTCTTTAATCTGATTGTTAAAAGGCAAGCTTCGGCTTGCTTTTTTTATGCCTTAGAAAAATGAGAAAAAAGGTAATAGCAACTCCATTAATTAGAACACCTAATTAATGGAGTTGAGATAACAAATTTGTAAGATAATTATTGTCTTTTACTTGAATCACTTGGGGCTCACAGAGTTCTGCCCGCTCATGAGACTGAACTGGCGTAAATTACTGCAGGCATCCTGCCTTTCGCCCTGCGGGTCAGCTAAAGCTGTTCAAATTTGTTCCTGACCAATTTGTCGCTCCATGATTTTCCTTGCTAAAGCAGTTATTCACTACAAGAAAAATGGATGGGAATATTGTAGCCACATTGTTTTGCGAAGCACTCAATGAAAAACTATCGGGTATTATTCTGGAATACTTAAGTGCGAGTACTTAATAACGTATTGAATAACCTTAGGAACGTCAATAGATGAAAGCTGAACTGCTGGAAGTCGGTTATTCATAGGTGAGGAAAAAAAGGGGATTTTAAAAGCAAAAAACCGAGTTTTCACACTCGGTTTTCATCCTAACGGCTGAGCGACTAGAAGCTGCTCAATGTCTTAATCTGCTATTACTTTGCGCCGACTGGCAAAACGGTACGGCCATATTGCTCGTTAATCACTTCAGCCATTGCTAAATAGATCGCACTAAGTCCGCATATAATGCCTTCAAAACCAGCGATAGT
>JBATHQ010000541.1:0-3511 GCA_049667005.1 Psychromonas sp. | reverse complement strand
CACATTGAGAAAGTGTTGGGTTGCACAACGGTTTTTTCAATCTCTTCATTTAACCAGGTTCCCCACTCAGGAAAGGTATCTAGAATCCAGGATTCACGGGTGATTTCACTAACTTTACTCATATTTTCATTCCTTAACGTTTTAAACTGACATTACATTAATATTGGGCAAACAAAGTAGCATTTCTATTTGATAATCAGTGCAGCTTTAACTAACTGATTTAGTTTCAAATTTAAGTGTTTTCCCACTACCGAGGATCTTTGCATTTTGATTATTTCGTCTTAGTCAAAAGCTGACTAACGGCAACCTAATCATTGTTAATCAATTTGTGATTACTTGTGATTTGATTTGAGTATATTTACGCAAAAACAAAAAGTCAAATTCTTTTGTTAAAAAGTGTTTCAGCACCATTAAATATTTTTCATATTTCGATAAAACCTATTAACTTGTTGATTTATAATGATTTGTGCTTATTTTTGTGAGGTTGTTAACAAAAATAACAGCTAATTCGTAGATTAATTGATCTAAATCAATGTGGTCATAAGTAATCATTGCGTGAGTTGTTGTGAGTGTTAATCTATTGGGGAAACAGATAATTGATTGCAGAGTGGCACCCAAAAACACTCTTGATCAGAACCTTAAAATTGATTTAGTCACAGAATGAGGTAACCCCATGGATTTTATATACGACGTTTTTTATATCTTTTACAGTCAGGTGATGACCAAAGCACCTTTACTGCTTGGTCTGGTTACCTTTATTGGTTACTGGCTATTGCGAAAAGATAAAACCACTATTTTAAAAGGTACCATTAAGACCATTGTGGGTTTTATGTTGGTACAAGTTGGTGCCGGTACACTGGTAACCGGTTTTAAACCAGTTATTGAAAAACTATCTGAGTTTCACGGCATTACCGGCTCAGTGATTGACCCTTACACCACCATGATGGCCACCATGGAAACCATGGGTGATATGTACTCCTGGGTGGGTTATTCGGTATTAATTGCTCTGGCAATTAACATTCTGTTTGTTATGTTCCGCCGTATAACAGGTATTCGTACCATTATGTTAACTGGCCATATCATGTTTCAACAAGCGGGGTTAGTGGCAGTATTTTATTTTGTCACCGGCGCTTCTATGTGGGAAACCATCATCTACTCTTCAATCTTAATGGCGCTGTACTGGGGGATCTCGTCCAACATTATGTTTAAGCCTACCGAGCAGATAACGGGTGGCGCGGGTTTCTCTATTGGCCACCAACAGCAGGTTGCATCGTGGATTGCAACAAAAGTGGCACCAAAATTAGGCGATCCGAAAGACAGTGTGGATCATATGAACCTGCCTAAATGGTTACATATTTTCCACGACAGTATCGCTGCAACTGCGATAGTGATGACTATCTTCTTTGGTATCATTTTGCTTTCATTCGGGCTTGATAACCTGCAGGAGATGGCGGGATCAACGCACTGGACAATTTATATCTTAGAAACAGGCCTTAAATTCGCCGTTGCGATTCAAGTTATCGTTGCCGGTGTAAGAATGTTCGTTGCTGAACTTTCTGAAGCCTTTAAAGGGGTTTCTGAACGCCTTATTCCTAATGCTGTTTTAGCGATTGACTGTGCGGCTATCTACTCTTACTCACCGAATGCTATGGTATTTGGTTTTATGTGGGGTGCAATCGGCCAATTCGTAGCAGTTGGCGGCATGTTACTGTTTGATTCACCTATTATGATCATTCCCGGCTTTATCCCTATGTTCTTCTCAAACGCAACCATTGGTGTGTTTGCCAACCATTTCGGTGGCTGGAAAGCGGTTATGAAGATCTGTTTTGTGATGGGTATTATCGAAGTTGTCGGTTCTGCATGGGCTATCCAGCAGTTCACCGACCAGGGTGCGGTCTTTAACGGCTGGATGGGCATGGCGGATTGGGCATTAGTTTTCCCACCGATTATGCAGGGTCTGACTTTCTCTAATTATTTCTTCTTTGTGATTTTAGCCTTCTCTGGTCTGTATATGTTCAACGCATCAAAACGCCTACGTGCTGAAGAAGATGCGGCACCGGCTGTAGCGGCTGGCGCAGAGTCAATCAGCACAGTAACCGAGCAGCAGTCAAATGTTAAGTTAGATCGCCCGGTGAGCATTCTTGCAGTATGTGGTAACGGTCAAGGCTCATCAATGATGATGAAGATGAAAATCGGTAAATACCTGGAGAAAAAAGGGATCCCGCATGTAATGGACTCTTGTGCCGTCTCTGATTACAAGTCTAAACTATCATCAACAGATATTATCGTTTCCTCTAAGCATCTGTCCGGCGAGATGGAAGTCGGAGAGGGTAAATATATTTTAGGTGTACAAAACATGCTCAATCCAAACTCTTTTGGTGATGAACTGATTGCTATTATCAATAAAAATTTCTCAGCAAAAAAAGCTTAAAAAAACAATAACGCTAAAAGCAATGATTATTTAATCTGGCTACCAACCTTGGTTGGTAGCCTTTGGAGAAAGAAAATGAGTTTTAAAGAATCACTAATTGAAAACAATTCAATCAAATTAAATGTAAGTGCCGCAAACTGGGAGGACGCCATTAAAGTCGGCACAGACATGCTCGAAGCATCCGGCGCAATTCAACCAAGTTATTACCAGGCTATTGTCAGCAGTATCAAAAAACTCGGCCCTTATGTGGTGATCGCCCCGCGTTTTGCCATGCCCCATGCGCGCCCTGAAGACGGCGTGAACAGAACCGCCTTTGCATTAGTGACCTTGACTGAGCCCGTTTATTTTGAGGGGGAAGATGAGCCCGTCGATGTGATGATAACACTGGCAGGCAGCAGCTCCGATGAGCATATGGAAGGGCTGATGGAGGTGACGCAGATATTAGATGATGAAGAGAGTGAAACGGGGATCGATCTTAATAAGCTACTCAGATGTCAGAGTAATCAGGATATTTTTGATGTCATTGACCAGGCCTTAGCGAAATAACGGAGGCAAGAATATGTACAGCGAATTAAAAGCGCGTGTTTTAAAAGCCAATTTATCACTGCCTAAATACAACTTAGTGACTTTTACCTGGGGTAATGTATCGGAAATCGATCGTATCAATAGTGTTATCGCCATTAAACCTTCGGGTGTTGAGTATGACGCGATGAGTGCTGACGATATTGTGATTGTGAATTTAGACGGAAAAGTTGTTCAAGGTAAGTTAAATCCATCCAGTGATACCGCGACACATATTGAGCTTTATAAAGCCTTTCCCGAGATTGGCGGCATTGTCCACACGCATTCAAGAAATGCCACCGTCTGGGCGCAGGCTGGGTTGGATATTCCAGCGCTGGGGACGACCCATGCAGATTATTTTTATGGTGATGTTCCTTGTACTCGTCAGTTAACGGCAGCAGAGATTGCATCGGATTATGAAAAAAATACTGGTTTAGTGATTATTGAAGAGTTTGCTAAGCGGGGCATTGATGCCAATGCGGTACCGAGTGCAATTATTACCGGGCATGCGCCATTTTC
>JBATHQ010000540.1:0-2423 GCA_049667005.1 Psychromonas sp. | reverse complement strand
TATTACTGTACATAACTTAACAATACGAATAATAAATGCCGAATATGCAACATCGAAGCTGGCTGTTTCATTGATAAGATAGCGAAGTTTTAACTGCAGGAAGTGTTGAGCTAAGCGGTACAATCCTCTCTCAATAAAACCAACTAGAACAAATACTTGATAAACTTACTGTAGAAGCCTGTCACACCGACAGATGTTGAAAACCAAATGAATTTAGTTGAACTACTTCACTCCATACACCTGCAATATTTATTGTTCTAAATATTGCAGGTGTATGCAGCAAGCGAAACTTGCGCTGCTTACAACATTTCAGCAAGTTTCTAAACGCCGCAGAACGCGCTGAAACCACCATCAATAGGTATTACAGCGCCGGTTACAAAGCTTGAAAGTGCCGGATCGACTAAATAAAGTAGTGTCCCTGCACATTCATCGGGATTTCCAAATCGAGACATTGGTGTCCCGGCAATAATCCTTTCAGAACGGGCACTTAATGTTCCATCTTGTTTATGCATAATATGTTTATTTAGATTGGTAACAAAAAATCCAGGCGCAATAGCATTGACACGAATATCGACTAATGCAAAGTAGTTAGACAGCCAAGCCGTAAAGTTACTGACACCTGCTTTTGCTGCAGAATAGATAGGAACCGTTGTTGTCGGGCTGATAGCATTCATCGAGGATATGTTAATCACTGAACATCCCTTTTTACCTACCATGTCTTTGCAAATAACCTGTGTTGGAATAAAAGTACCCAGAAAATCCAAGCGGTTTACCCATTCAACTTTATCTATATCTAAATCAAAAAAACTTCTTCCGTCACCCATATTTTCCGGAGTAATTTGTTCATGCCCAGTCGTTGCTAAAGGATGATGGACACCGGCACCATTTAATAGAATATCGCACGTACCAAAGTCTTTTTTTACTGCTTCATAAGCGGCTGTTACGCCTTCTTTTGAAAGCACATCTGCCTGGTATCCTTTTGCAACTCCGCCGGCTGCTTCTAATTCCGCGGCTACTTGATCAGCGGCTTCTTTGTTGATATCAAATAGCGCCACTTTTGCGCCACGCGAACACAATGCTTTGGCAAAAACGCCAGTAAGGACTCCGCCGCCGCCTGTAATTATTGCGACCTTACCCTTTAAATTAAAATCATAATCACTCATAGTCATATCTCCTAATGCTTAAATTTATAAATATCTTAAAAGTTTTCAACCCCGTAACGGATTCCCTGCAATGCATTTTCTGTCAATGTACTACCTAAAGCGCTGATAGCTGCAAATGGTGTGCTCAGAAAGTTAACAGCCATCACCAATAAAAAATGCTTCTTATTACAATTGATGAATTTTCTACAAGAAAATGATTTAGAAAGTTTATCTCTTATTCCACGCTATTATTGGTGCCAAAGTGAAATATTAATGGGGTCAGGGCAAAATGAGAGTTAATTTTTGGCTCTGTTGCAGATGATTGTTACGCCTGGAGATGCAGATAACTTATTGATTTTAAGGACTATTGGTTATCATCCCACTGCTAATTTATTATGCGGTGTTGTTTTTTCAAAACAGTTATCGTTAAAAATTCGATGGATTTGCGCAATGCTTTTGCCGTGAATCGACACAGGAATTCCGCCAAAAGACTGCAAGAATGACGATATAACCCCCTCACTATTAAGGGGTAGGTATTTGAGGTTGACTGTGTTTTGCATGACTCTATGGATCCATTATTCGGTGCGCGGAGCACACCCTACATTGTGCATTCCATGCACAATAAACAACTATGATCCCCGTGTTGTCATAAGCAGAGAAGTTCTGCGGCTTCTTTCCTGTGAGTATAGGATGTAAGGAAGAGTAGGTGATTTATCAAGATGAGATTCCCGCCAAACGACTGCAGGAATGACGATATACAAACACTTCGGGAATCTCAAACGACCACTCAATCTTTTGGGACGCGGCCTTCAGTCCGCATATGCGCTTTGTGCATCCACTTTTTTATTTGCATAAAAAATGCAAACAAAAAGATGCAGCCTGAAGGCCACGCCCCAATAACAAGCAACGAAAGAGTAGCAGTAAAGTTCTCTGGTCACGACTCAGCGAGACTTCGAGAAACAACTCGAGGATGACGGTCAAAAACGGTGCGCGGAGCACACCCTACATTGTGCATTGCATGCACAGTAAACAACGATGATCCCCGCGTTGCCATAAGCGGAGGAGCTCTGCGACTCCTTTTTTTTAGGCTGCATCTTTTGATTTTGTTTAATAAAATAACAATGCGGGCTAAAGCCCGCGCCCTAAAGTCCGGTGGCAAGGCGTTTATTCGAAGCCGCGCCCTTCCCCTACTTCTTCATGGGTTACGCCGTCACGGATGTGGTAGATGCGTTTGAAGGTCGGGATTATTTTTTCGTCGTGGGTAACAACGATGATAGCCGT
>JBATHQ010000539.1:0-3982 GCA_049667005.1 Psychromonas sp. | reverse complement strand
GACACACCCCACTCCCTGCTAATTTGCCCTTTAGGATCATTAACTACGCTAAAGCTGTAGTTTTTAGCTTGCAAGTATTGTTGAATACGTTTTTGATCGCCTGAATTTAATGCCACAGTGACTACTTGATAATAGTCAGAGACAAAATCGACAGAAGGCGACACTATGCTGCAGAATCCACACCAAGTTGCCCAAAAATACACTAACACCGGCTTTTCCTGACTCAATTTACGCAAGTCAACCTCTTCACCTTGAACTGGCGTTACAACCAATGCCGGCGCAGTACCGGAGGCCATTGACAGCGATCGCCAATAATCAACTCCCCAACCAGTTGTGATAAATAACAACAAGTACAAGCCAATCTGCTTAATCCATCGACCTCTCTTTTTGTTCGTTGTTTTATTTGCCACTATTTTTACCCCTCGCTTGTTCAAGTGCGGATAACACCTGCTCGCTGCTTAAAATAGTCGCTAAGGGTAAACCTTCAGGAGCACCCGGCCCATAAACAATATTAAAGGGCACACCGTAACGGTCAAATGACTGTAGATAGGCAGTGACAGCATCAGAACGAACGGTCCAATCTCCCTTCATTAACAAAATGTTTTCCGCCTGCAGGGCACTTTGCACCGGGTCTTGCTGCAACACACCGATTTTATTCGCTTTACAGGTAATACACCAATCTGCGGTGACATCCACAAAAACCGTTTTACCGGATGCAACCTGTTGTGCGATTGATTGTGCATCCAGTGCCTGCCAGTGCAGATCGCTGGCGAGCGGAGTTGCCCAGTTTTTGGTCGTTAAACTCCCCGCCACAAAACCCGCAGCAGTCGTTGCCAATAAAGATGTCAAGACAATCAAGAATACCCGTTTACCGTATTTCTTGACTGTTAATATAAATAGCAGTAGCAATAGAACAGCGGCAATAATGATCGTCATTGTGATACCGATAAAATTAGCTAATAAACTCAGCAGCCACAAACTGGTCGCTAATATCATTAGAGCAAACAACAACTTAACTGTGCCCATCCACCTGCCCGGTTTAGGCAGTAGCAAGGCGCTAGCAGGAAAGGCAGCAATTAACAACCAGGGCAAAGCCATGCCCAGACCTAAGGCGGTAAAAATAGCAAATAACTCAGGAAGCGATGCACTCAGGGCAAAAGCAACGGCTGTCCCTAAGAATGGCGCACTGCATGGCGTTGCCAGCAAGGTAGCAAACATTCCCTGCAGATAATGACCGAGATGGGATTGATCCCCTTTCGTCGCTAGCCAGGTTTGTGCTGTTGCAGGAAGCTGAATTTCGAAAAGGCCGAGCATATTTGCGGCGAATAAAGCGGTTATCACTACCATCACCGCAATAAAGTAGGGATTTTGGAATTGAATTCCCCAACCTAAAGCCTGTCCCGATAGTTTTAAAACCATTAAGAAACCGGCCAGTAACCAGAATGAAGTTACTATACCCGCGGAGGAAGCTAAAAATTGCGTTCTGATCTGGCGGCGCTCGATGCCTTGAGCGGATAAAATAGAGCTTAATTTCATACCTAAAACAGGTAAAACACAGGGCATAATATTCAGAATCAGGCCGCCTAATAAAGCGATTAAAAACATTGCAAGTAAGCCGCCAGCAGTTTCAGTGCGAATAATTTTATCCGAGGTAGTGCTGATTAACTCAACGGCAAGGTCTTTATCCAGCACAGTGGCATGTATGCTTTTATTGGCCAAATTGACTTCACCGGACCAGCTTGAAGCCTTGATGGTCGCCGTCATCGTATTACCGAGAGTCGTTATTTCAGGTGCCGAAAAAGTAATATAAGCGAATTCAGGATCATCTGAATCGATAAAAAGATCCGGTTTAGACCAGCCGAATTGATTACTGACCTGCACGACCAACTGCTGCTGTAACTGATCCCAGGAGGAAGAAACTTGGGTAATAATGGTATTATTCTGCAGCTCTAACAACTGCTGCTCAGTAATCACAAGCGGGATGGCTCCCTTCGCCTGGGCAAATTTAAAGGCCACATCTGCATCAATAGCCAGGCTGCCGGGATCAAATGAGAGATTAATTTCATAATCACTTAAAACGCAAATAGTGGTGCATGAAGCGAGGGTTAATATCCCCTTCAGAAAAGCAGGTTCCTTGATATCTTGTAACTGTATAATCAACGGAAAATTAACCAGCCCCTTATAACCAAGCGTTTCGACGCCTAATACAGGATAGCGTTTAGGAGCAGGCCATAACCAGTTGACCTCTTTTATGTTGCTCGAATTTTCAGTATTAAAGGTCGGCGCAACACCGCCTTCCCCAGGAGAGCGCCAATAGGTTTTCCAGTCACCGGAAAGATTTACCTGCAACAAAGCATTAACACTTTGTGTTTCTTCATCCACTTCTCCGGTTAAACCGGCTAATACACTAACAGGAGGATGGTTAACGTCGCTTAACCATCCTGTTGATGTCTGCTGAATAGGCGAAAAATCAGTTGCAGTAGCACCGCTGCATAAGCACATAGCCAGTGATAAACAGATTAAAAATGGGCGATATTTTAATTTTGGCAAGAGTAGTTCTCCAAAGAAGACAAAAGTCTGCAGGCAAATTAACATAGTGAAAAGAGGAATAAAGCAGAGTAACAGATAATCACTATCAATTAATATTTTAACACCGAATTCTCTGCCGGCACATTAAAAGATATCGCCCCTTTAGCGGTTAACAACTTGCTGAATATAACTCTCTCGTCCTGCTTAACGACCATAACAGCTATTAGCGCGGTAAAAGATCTCCGCAATAAGGCGTCTGAATTAAACAAAACCGCTGCAGATGTGAGATCTTGAACTGCACTTGTAGTACAGATAAATAACAGAAAGATCTCCTTAAGATCCTTGCTTATTAATGACGCTTCTATATAATCCACCCACCCTGACCATGAGTCTGGCGTGTACATTACATTTAGCTGATTTAAGCTTATGCTTATTTAAGGCAAAAATTTTAATGTACCGAAAGAAGCATCTCTGATTGACTTTTAGTCGATCAATACATAGAATTCGCTCTCTTTTTAATCGGCTGACTGTTTTTCTTTATTATTTATGATTTACTCATAGAGTGATTTATCAATAATAAGCTAAAAATATTAGCTACATGTACCGAACTTAACCTTAAGTGGAAAAGAGCATGAAACGTACTTTTCAACCTAGTAATATCAAGCGTAAGCGTTCACACGGCTTCCGAACTCGTATGGCGACTAAAAATGGTCGCGCAGTACTAGCTCGTCGTCGTGCTAAAGGCCGCGCTAGTTTAAGCGCATAATTTACCAGACGTGGTGAATTATTCGTTCTCTCGGGAGTTGCGTCTGTTAACTCCCGAAGATTTTCAACCCGTATTTAAAAATGCTATCCCGGCAGTTTCCCCGTATCTGACTCTTCTAGCTAGAAAAAATACCTTAGACCACCCCCGCATCGGAATGGCTATTCCTAAAAAACACATTAAACGTGCTGTAGGGCGTAATCGTATTCGTCGCATTGTTAGAGAGCAATTTCGTCACCAACAACACCAACTCCCTGCAATCGATATTGTTGTCATTGCTAAAGCGGGTATTGCAGATTTATCAAATCAAGAAATTAATAAAATATTGGATAAATTATGGCGAAAATTAGTGCAGCGTTGCAATGGGTAGTCATTAAGTTCATTCGCGGTTATCAGGTATTTATTAGCCCGATGATTGGTCCACGTTGTCGTTTTACGCCAACCTGTTCACAATATGCGATCGAAGCGATATTATTGCACGGAATAATAAAAGGTTGTTGGCTCGCGGCCTCACGTATTATAAAATGCCAGCCTTTAAGTAAGGGTGGTTATGATCCTGTGCCTACTTGTTGCGCTAACAAAAATAAACCCAAATAAATAGAGAATAAGAAACCTTATGGAATCCCAACGCAATTTACTGTTACTTGCCCTGCTGTTTGTGAGCTTTATGCTTTTTCAAGCATGGAACAA
>JBATHQ010000538.1:0-6924 GCA_049667005.1 Psychromonas sp. | reverse complement strand
GCGTAGAGTTGGTTTTGCCTGTTTAACTTCGGTGTTCGTTAGTGGGGTTGTTTTGGCCATTATCTAGTACCGCCTTTTGGTGAAGTGGAGTGGTACTAGATATAGTACTAGTTAAAATGCTGGATGTCAGTAGTCCCCCTCGAACCCTACAGACATAAAAAAACCCGCAAAGCCTTTGGTTATCAGCGTTGCGGGTCTTCTACGGTCCTTGTCGAACCTTTAGGTGGTGGAGATGGGGGGAGTCGAACCCCCGTCCGAAAAACCTACATCTTCGGTACTACATGCTTAGTCAGTTATTTAGTTAACTCTTTGATCTCCAACTGACAGGATATCCTAGAGCGAGCTCGATACTATTTCGCGGTTCACCCTCGAACAAGGTTCCCTCGCTATCCAAATGTGAATGACCTTCCGAATCCCTGCCCATAGGAGAAACGTGGGTGGAAGGCTAGCTAGCCTAAGCTGCTAGAGAGTAGTTAGAGTCGTTTGCAACTATAACGTTGGCGGCTTTTTACGAGGCCAACCGCCACCTCGGCATGCACCTTGGGTTTCAAGAATCTCGTCGAGTCCTAAATCATCCCCGGTGGTTATCTTTATTGCTAAAGGTAACGTTTACACTATAGCAGATGTTTTTCAGTGGTGAAAGTGTTATCTGCATCACTTTTATTGTTTTTTGTAATAAGTTTTACGTTTTCTTATTATTTATTAATCTTTACGGGTGTCATGTTTCATCATGCGTTCTTTTTGCACTTTCCATTCTCTGTCTTTAACATCAGAACGTTTGTCGTGCTCCTGTTTACCTTTTGCTATTGCAAATGACATTTTTACCCATGCATTTTTCCAATATAATGAGATAGGGATGATAGAGTAACCCTGACGCTCCACTTTACCCACTAAGGTTTCGATTTCACGTTTGTTAAGAAGTAATTTACGATAACGCATCGGATCGCAAATAACATGCGAAGAGGCTGCGTTAAGAGGCGGGATAGTTGCACCCAATAGCCATGCTTCTCCATTTTTCAGGAAAATATAACTGTCGGCGATATTCGCTTTGCCTGCGCGTAACGATTTTACTTCCCAACCTTGTAATTCAAGACCTGCTTCAAAGCGCTCTTCAAGGTGGTACTCAAAACTTGCACGTTTGTTACGCGCAATCGTGTTGTCGTTATTTTTAGTTTTTGAATTTTTTTTAGCCATAGATTCGCATTATAATGAGACAATTTAAAATTGCTATTTGAATTGTATAAAAGTGACTGAAATTTAGCATAAATTTCGATTTATTTTTTTCCTGACGATGTTGTTCGTGTAATATTAGTTTTTTTTAAGTATGGAGGGGTGATGGCACAAGTATCTCGTAGTGCGTTACTGATGTATAGCGCCGAAGAAATGTATCAATTAGTTAATGATGTCAATGCTTACCCTGAATTTTTGCCGGGCTGTGTTGATGCGAATATATTAGCAATGGATGAAAATATCATGCGCGCCTCTGTTAAAGTAGCAAAAGCCGGTATCAGCCAAACCTTTACCACTGAAAATGTGCTGGTTAATGGTCAGAGTATTTTGATGAATTTAGTGGATGGCCCTTTCAAGCATTTAACCGGGGGGTGGACCTTTACACAACTTGACGAGCAAGCTTGTAAAGTTAATTTAGATTTACAGTTTGAATTCAAAAGTTCACTGGTAGAACTTGCATTTGGCCGCATTTTTAATGAGTTAGTAGGCTCAATGGTGAAGTCTTTTTCCAGCCGTGCGAAAGTGGTTTACGGGATACGATAGGAACGCTTATGAGCGAGTTAATTGATATTGAAGTAGTTTACGGTCGGCCAGATAAACAAGTTTTACTTTCTTTATCTGTGCCTGTTGGTAGCACACTGGAAGAGTGTATTAATTTATCCGGGATCACCACTTATTTTCCCGAAATTATTCCCAACGAAGCGGTTGTGGGTATTTTCAGTCAGCCGGAGAAGTTATCTGCGCAAGTTAAAGCGGGAGATCGTATTGAGATTTACCGGCCATTAATTGCTGATCCGAAAGAGATGCGTAAATTACGTGCGGCCAAAATGGCTAAAAAATGAAATCTTGAAGGGATAAAAAAAGCCAATAAATGCAAAACATTTACAGGCTTTTTTGATCTAATCGTTGTTATTCAGTTACCAGGATAGGATTGTTTGTTTATTGTTCACTGCTGTTTGGATCTTCCGCTGCAGCATTCGGCGCGTTTTTGCCGCGTGGGCTTTCAATCAGCGGATTATCGCCAATTTTCCCTTTTCTTGAAATATTGGTCAGCAACATATTATTAAAGGTGAACACAACTTTATTTTGTTGGATGGCCTCGCCGCCTGGTTTGATATAACGAATGTAGTACCATTTTGAAGAATCGAACTGGTCAATCAACATCGGGGAGCCGAGAATAAAAATAACCTGTTCTTGGGACATACCCAGTTTTACTTGGTCTAATTTTTCATCATCGATATAATTACCTTGCGTGACATCAATCTGATAAACAAAGGTATCATATAAATATGAACATCCCGATAACGAAAAAATTAAAAAGGATGAGGCAACTAATTTTTTAATAAGCATGGTTTAAACAACATCTTAGTGGGAGGTGAATGGATATCAGTTAACATGATAATACCCAAGGGTTAGTGACTTGTAAAAATATTAACGCAAAAATTTATTGTTTCTGTTGTGTTTGTGGCACGTTATTCATTTTATATACCAATAATCTGTTTAAATTTAATCGAACTGCATCGATTTCTTTAACTTCTGTGTAAATGTCCGTAGAATTCCCATCTCTCCGCTAATTGTTTTAACTTGCTTTGTGAAATTATTGAATGCCTCTATTTGCCTTAGGAATTAATCATCAAACTGCTTCTGTCGCACTGCGAGAAAAAGTGGCGTTTTCCCCTGATGTATTATTAGAGGCCTACCAACAATTATTAGCGCAGCACTCGGTGCTGGAAGCGGTTATCGTTTCAACTTGTAACCGAACGGAAATTTACTGCAATTTAAATCACCATAACTGCGCAGACGTTATTAAATGGTTTTGCGCTTTTCATCAAATTGACGAGCATAAATTTACGGATCGTCTGTACTGTTATCAGGGGGGGCAGGCTGTGCAGCATCTGTTTCGTGTTGCTTGTGGATTGGACTCGTTAGTGCTGGGTGAGCCGCAAATATTAGGGCAGATAAAACAAGCTTTTGCGACGGCCTGTCAAGCTAAAAGTGTTGATAAAATTGTGCAGAAATGGTTTCAGCATACCTTTATGGTGGCAAAACGTGTTCGCACTGAAACACAAATCGGAGCGAATGCGATTTCAGTGGCTTTTGCTGCGGTTTGTTTGGCGAAGCAGATATTCAGTGATCTATCTGAAAGTCGGGTGTTATTAATTGGCGCGGGCGAAACCATTGAATTAGTGGGTAAATATTTAATTGAACATCAAGTGCCAAATATTACCATTGCCAATCGCACGTTAGCGCGCGCGATGGAACTGGTTGACCGGTTTAGTGCACAGGCTATCACCCTGGGGGAGATTCCAAATCATCTCATGCAGGCAGATATTGTTATATCTTCTACTGCAAGCACTCTGCCTATTATTGGTAAAGGTATGGTGGAGAGGGCGTTAAAAGCGCGTCGCCATCAACCTATGCTCTTTATTGATATAGCGGTTCCGCGTGATATCGAGCCACAAGTCGCAGAGTTAAATGGGGCTTACCTTTACAGCGTTGATGATCTGCATGGCATCATTGAAGAGAACAAACAAGCCCGGCAAGTAGCGGCACTAGAAGCGGAACAAATTATTGAAGAGTGTCTTGGTGATTTTAGCGCATGGCTGGAATCCCTAAAAGCGGTTGACTCTATCCGCGCATATCGTGCAAACAGTGAGCAGTTACGCGATCAATTATTACAACGTGCTTATGCTGCATTACAAAACGGAGCACAAGCTGAGAACGTGTTAAAAGAATTAGCCTTTAAATTAACCAATAAACTGATCCATCATCCTAGTAAAGCGCTGAATGATATCAGCAGTGCGGGAAATGATGATGAACTGGTTTTATTACGTAATGTCTTAGGCCTGAATAAAGAAGATTAATACCTGCATCGGGTAACTAAAAGAGTATAAGAGAGAAATATGAAAGCATCAATTGTTGCAAAGCTGGAAGGTCTGAATGAACGATATGAAGAGGTTCAAGCATTACTAGGCGACCCTGGTACAATTAGTGATCAAAATAAGTATCGGGAGTTGACCAAAGAATATTCTCAATTGGAAGTGGTTGTTCTTTGCTTTAAAGCCTATCAAAGCGCTCAGGAAGATCTTGAAGCGGCTGAAATGATGAGCGAAGACGATGATCCCGATATGCGTGAAATGGCAAAAGAGGAAGTTAAGGAAGCTAGAAAATCGGTGGAAAAGTTAGCCGACGATTTACAAATTTTATTGCTGCCAAAAGATCCTAATGATGATCGTAACTGTTATTTAGAAATTAGAGCAGGTGCGGGTGGTGATGAAGCGGCCATTTTTGCGGGCAACCTATTCCGTATGTACAGCAAATATGCAGAGAGCAAAGGCTGGCGGATAGAAGTCATGAATAGCAATGCCAGCGAGCAGGGTGGTTACAAAGAACTGATTGCTAAAATTGAGGGTGATGGCGCTTACGGTATTATGAAATTTGAGTCGGGCGGTCACCGTGTTCAGCGTGTACCTGAAACTGAGTCTCAGGGGCGTATTCACACGTCAGCTTGTACGGTTGTTGTTATGCCTGAAGTGCCAGAGGCCGAGGCTATTTCAATCAATGCAGCGGATCTTAAAATTGATACATTCCGGGCATCCGGCGCCGGCGGTCAGCACGTTAACAAAACAGACTCCGCGATTCGTATTACGCATTTGCCAACGGGGACTGTTGTCGAATGCCAGGATCAGCGTTCACAGCATAAAAACAGAGCGCAGGCGATGTCTGTTCTACAAGCGCGTTTACAACAGGCTGAAGATGCAAAGAATCATGCTGAAGAGCAGACTATTCGTCGCAGCCTGGTCGCAAGTGGGGATCGTAGCGAGCGCATCCGCACCTATAACTATCCACAGGGGCGCGTGAGTGATCACCGTATTAACTTAACTATCTACCGTTTAAATGAAGTGTTAGAAGGTGATTTAAATGCCTTGCTTGAACCGATTTTGCTTGAAGATCAGGCGGATAAACTTGCGGCACTAGCACAAGGAGCATTCTAATTGCGTATTGACGACGCGCTCACCTGGGCAACCTTTACATTAGTGACCAGTGACAGCGCGTCATTAGATGCGCAGGTACTGCTGGCATTTGTGTTAGGCAAAGAAACGATTTACCTTATGACCTGGCCGGAGCGGGATATCACTCATGCGCAGAAAAGTGCCTTTGAAGAGCTCATTATCCAGCGTCTTAATGGTGTGCCGGTAGCACATTTAACGGGGACTCGGGAGTTCTGGTCATTGCCTTTAAAGGTCAATAACTCGACACTGATCCCTCGTCCGGATACGGAGATGTTAGTTGAAACGGCACTTGAATATTGTGCCCAAGATGCGCGCATTTTAGATCTGGGCACCGGCAGCGGCGCGATTATGCTAGCGCTTGCCAGCGAACGGCCAAATGCCGATTGTCTTGGTGTTGATGTCAGCGAAAGAGCGGTGCAGTTGGCGACTGAAAACGGCCAGAATTTAAATCTACATAACGCTCATTTTAGGCAAAGTGACTGGTTTTCTGCGGTTGACGGTTTATTTGATGTGATTGTTTCTAATCCGCCCTATATTGAAAAAAATGATCGCCATCTCAAGCAGGGGGATCTCCGTTTTGAACCTTTGTCCGCGTTAGTCGCGGATGAAAATGGTCTGGCGGATATCAGAAAAATTGCTGAGCAGGCACCCGCTTATCTTAAAAAGGGCGGTTATTTACTGTTTGAACATGGTTTTGAACAAGGTTTGGCGGTCAGAACGCTATTAACAGAGTTAGGTTATTTTGACGTCAACACAATCAAAGATTACGGGGATAATGAGCGTGTTACTATCGCTTTGTTTAATAAATAATAAGCGCAATGCGCGGAGAAGCAGATGTACAGTATTTTAAAACATGCACATTTAACGTTTATTTTAATCGCAGTTGTCCTTTTTATATTGTCTTTTTATTGGATGGAAACCGGGCATAAGAATGCCCAGAAACCGATTTTCAAAAAAATATTATTACACACACATTTAACGATTATATTACTCGGTGTGGCTTTGATGGGGCTTTTACAAATCAACCCGTTTGCAGAGCAGAATTTCTGGCTACTCGAAAAAATAGTGGCGCTGGTGGGGTATTTAATATTGGTTAGAGTTGCACTGCATGAGAAAACCCGTAAAGGTATGCAGTTTTTAGCCTTTGCCGGCGCGCTTGGTTGGCTTGTTTATATTGGCCAACTGGCATTCACTAAACAAGCCATCATATTGCTAGGATAAAAAATGACTACAGAGACGATAACTGAAAAAACAGCATCTATTATCAATGCGCAATTTGATTTTGAAGCGAATTCGTTAACGGATGCTGCGATTGCCGTTGAAGCGGAATTAACCGGAATGAAAGCCGCTGATTTTTATCACGCATTGCGACTACAGCATATTGTTTTGAACTCCCAGTTAGCTGATTTTGAACAGCCTGATAAAGCTAAGCTGCTTAAATTACTTGATTATTTATATCAGCAGCAGGCTTACCAGGGAGATTGGCAGGCATTTTTTAAATTAGAAAATGCACTGATATCCACTGTATTGTTGCGTCGTAAAGGGATCCCAATCAGTTTGGGTCTGTTACTGCTCGATTTTTTAAAAGAGAGCGGTTTTACTGCGCAGGGACTGTGTTTTCCGAGTGGTTTTATTGTGCGTATCACTTTACCCGATGAGACCCTATTTGTTGATCCCTTTA
>JBATHQ010000537.1:0-2226 GCA_049667005.1 Psychromonas sp. | reverse complement strand
TTGCCGCTCCCATTTCGGGCTTATTCCTATAGAGAAAACATGCCAACTTCACGGAAGTAAGAGCAATGAGGTAAATCAGCAATTTTTATCTGCGCAGCACTGATCTTGTAAATAACCGATCACTCCCGATAGTTTTTGGAATTCAGCATCACAATATAAAGTATGCCCCTATCACCAGCCTGGATAAATATTTACCACTGACAGCACAGAGACGCTACGCGCTGCGACAGTGGTAAAAGAATGTTGTTAATGTCTGCCTTTAAAAAGCAACGTCAAAGTAAACCAGCAGTACAATGCCGCTGCCAGCATAATACCTATTAACGCCCCCCAGTCAGCCAGCGTAGTGACATATTGTAATTTAGACAAGGTTATATATGGCGCAGCCAGTGCCGCTATAATACCAATTACCACACTGATCAGAACCGTCTGAAATTGATTAAATAGCGGAGTGCTTAGCTTAATCAAATAACAGATGACCGGAACAAGCACGATAAGGGCAATCTGCCATAAGTAAGGTTTTGCACTGTAAAACAGTACCAGTAAAATACTTTCAATAGACATAATAACTCCTTAAACCTTTCCATCCAGCATTGCATAATAAGCAGGCTGGAGCATTTTCTCTTCCATTATCCAGACCGCCCAGGATTCCTCTTTTGGTGAGATAAACGGGAAAGAAGGCAGTAATTTTCCACCGTAACCAAATTCTGCAAGCATTGCTTTACCAATCGCCGTAATCAAGGGGCAGGAGGTATAACCATTGTAGTTTGCCTGCAACTCTTTACCTTCCAGAAAAGCAAGTACATTTGCCTCCACAACGGGTGCTTGTGTTTTTACACTTGCTGCTGTTTTGCCAAAGGGTGTCCCTGCAACATCTCCAACTGCAAATATTTCCGGATAGCGTAAATGCTGCATATGATATTGATCAACTTCAACCCAGTCGCCGGCCATACTGCCGGATTTCCAGACTAACTCACTATTACGGATTGCATCCGGTGCGCTCATCGGCGGAACAACATGGATAAAGTCATATTGTTGATTTTCTTTGCTGCCATCGGGTTTAGTAAAAGTGGCATTTTGGCCGACAGCATCAATCGCAGTGAGAACACGCTCATCCTGAAAATCCACCCCCTGCTCCTGCCAGCGGTTAAGCACAAATTCATTATAAAACGGCACTGAAAAGACTCTGTTTTTAAAAGGAGTGATAAAACTTACATCAATATTTTCACGTTTCCCGCTTCGTTGAAAACGATCCAGCGAAGTGAAGGTCATTTTAAGTGGTGCCCCTGCACATTTAATGAAGGTGTCTGATAAAGTGAAAATAGTTTTCCCTTCACCTTTTTCAATAACCTGCTGGATCATTTTATTTGTACCTTCAGCGCCATCGGGTCCCGCATAAACACTGCCGATACCGTGCTTACCGATAAGATCCGCTGACATCCCTTCGATATCGGTATAATTAAGCTGACACCCGGTGGCCACCACTAAAATGTCATAATCAAGCTTCTGCCCATCTGTCAGAGTGACTGTTTTATTATCCGGATCAAAAGATTGTGCATCTTTGCTTATCCAGTTTACATCCTTTGGCAACCAATCTTTGGTTTGCGTAATAATGCGACTTTTATCCCATAGATTTGATGCGATCAAGGTCTGCCCCGGCTGAAAAATATGCGCCTGTCGAGCCCCAACCATGGTTATTCCGGCACCCTGCAGAGCATTGCTGAAACGGTTTGCCATTGCTATACCGGCAGCACCACCACCAACGATCAATATACGCGCATTGCTATTAACCTTTTTAGCCTGAGCGAATTGAAAAGGAAAACTACTCAGCAAACCGGCGGTAACTCCAAGTTTCAGAAAACGCCTTCTATCCATTGCAGAAAGATATTTATTAAGATCATTCTTCATAACCTCTCCTTTCTATATTTTATGTTCTGGTATTCATTATCATATTCAGCATAGGCGTTAAATTAGCGTTTCTATGAGATCTAAGTCCCATTTCTATTTTACTGGTGAAAAAAACGCCACACACCCCAAATCCAAGAGATGTTCAATGGCCCCTTTTATAAGTACTCTAATAAGTTTTCTCTACGCAGCAGGTTTTATGGCAGATAAAAGGCAAGGTGATCCTAACTATTTGCCAATATCACAAACATGTCATCTTTGTCTTGGTTTGTGGTCATCAACTAGGACGTATTCTTACTCCATCAAAACAGCCACTGTAAAACT
>JBATHQ010000536.1:0-7826 GCA_049667005.1 Psychromonas sp. | reverse complement strand
ATCAGGCTTGCAGATGCCGCAGTGAATCTGATCCATCTTGATGATTGTTTAGCCATTATTGCTATTATTATTAAGCAGCATATTTTCCCTGATCTGCTTAATGCCTGTGCCGATACTCACCCCTGTAAAGTCGATTTTTATACGGCTAATGCTTTAGCATTGGGACTGGCAAAACCTAAAACAAGTACAGAAAACAAGCAATCCAATAAAATAGTCAGCAATGAAAAACTGAAAAAACGTCTCAATTATCAATTTCTTCATGCCGATCTGATGCTGCTCGATCCCCTCCTGGATTATGATTTATCCGATTAATTTAAGAGGGAGTGGGTATTTAATAAGCGAATTGATCTGTTTAAGAACACTTTTTTTACCTTTTTTTTGGTCGATAAGTATTCAAAAATCAGGAAACCGTAAATCGTTTTGTATTTTTCAGGCTGATTTGTGAATACCTCTTTGGGATTAACAACCATGATATAGATCAGGTTATTATAATTAACATTGTTTTTTGTATGGTTTATTTTCAACTTTATTGATTTAGATCATCCTTTCAATCTCTTTTTTTCTTCATTTAGTGATAATAGTTACTATTTACATGATTTCGATCAATTTTGTTTTAGTTGACTGCTTTACTCTGTCTTTGATTAACATTTATTAAGTGATTGAGGGAAATAATGAGTAAACAAAAGCTAGTTATAATTGGTAACGGCATGGTCGGACATCGTTTTGTTGAAGACTTTGTTGAAAAAGCAGAACTTGATCTGTTTGATATTACGGTATTCTGTGAAGAGCCACGTGTTGCTTATGACCGTGTACATCTGTCCTCCTATTTTTCTCACCATACTGCCGAAGAACTTTCTCTGGTTAAAGAAGGCTTTTACGAAAAACATAATATTAAAGTGCTTATTGGTGAGCGTGCTTTAACCATCGATCGTTTGAAAAAGGTAGTTCTTTCTCAAAGTGGGCGAGAAGTGTCTTACGATAAATTAGTCATGGCGACCGGCTCATACCCATGGGTACCAACGATTAAAGGTAACGAAAGCCAAGATTGCTTTGTTTACCGTACTATTGAAGATCTCAAAGCAATTGAAACAACAGCACATCGCAGTAAAAGTGGTGTTGTCGTTGGTGGCGGTTTGCTAGGTTTAGAAGCCGCTGGGGCATTAAAAGCACTCGGTGTAGAAACACATGTGATCGAGTTTGCACCGGTATTGATGGCTGAGCAACTGGATCAACAAGGCGGACAGATGTTGCGCCAGAAAATTGAGAATATTGGTGTTAATGTTCATACCGGTAAAAATACTCAAGAGATCGTTGCATCGGGTAAAACTGCGCGTAATACCATGAAGTTTGCTGATGGTACTGAATTAGAAGTCGATTTTATTGTTTTCTCAACGGGTATTCGCCCACAAGATAAACTGGCTAAACAGTGTGGTCTAGAGCTTGGTCCTCGTGGCGGTATAACTATCAATAACCAATGTCTAACTTCTGATTCAGATATCTATGCAATTGGTGAGTGTGCATCATGGAATGACAAATTCTTCGGTTTAGTTGCACCTGGTTACAATATGGCTAAAGTGGCCGTTGATAATATCCTAAATCGAGAAAACGAATTTACCGGCGCAGACATGAGTGCCAAATTAAAGCTGCTTGGTGTTGATGTTGGTAGTATCGGTGATGCGAATGGCCGTACGCCAAACTGTAAAAGTTATGTATATCTTGATGAAAACGAGTCAATTTACAAGCGTATTATTGTTTCTGAAGATGGCAAGTCATTATTAGGTGCTGTGCTGGTTGGCGACACTGAAAGTTACAGTGACCTGTTGCAGTACAAACTCAATGGAATCGAACTACCAAAACACCCTGACGCATTAATCCTGCCGGCTCATGCTGGTGCAGGGAAAGTTAAATTGGGTGTTGATGCGCTACCCGAAACTGCACAAATATGTTCATGTTTTGATGTAAAAAAAGCAGACATCGCAGCTGCCGTAGTGGCAGGGCATACCACACTTGATGCAATTAAAATGGAAACGGGTGCTGGAACGGGTTGTGGTGGTTGTATTCCTCTGGTTAGTCAATTACTAAATTCTGAACTGGCCAAGCATGGTGTGGAAGTGAAAAATCATATCTGTGAGCATTTTGCTTATTCTCGCCAGGAGTTATTTCATCTGATCCGCGTTGAAGGCATCAAAACATTTGCAGAACTATTAAATAAATATGGTAGTGGTTACGGCTGTGAAGTTTGTAAGCCAACTGTTGGTTCTATTCTTGCGTCTTGTTGGGGAGATTATATCCTTTCTCCTGAAAGCAATGGTCTTCAAGATACCAATGATATCTTCCTTGGTAACATGCAGAAAGACGGTACCTATTCCGTTATTCCTCGTATGCCCGGTGGTGAAGTGACACCTAAGGCACTTGCAGTTTTAGCCGCAGTAGCAGAGCAGTATGACCTTTATACTAAGGTAACAGGTGCGCAACGTATCGCCTTGTTTGGTGCACATAAAGGTGATTTGCCTGATATCTGGTCGCAATTAGTTGCGGTTGGTTTTGAAACCGGTCAAGCCTATGCGAAAGCCTTACGCATGGTTAAAAGTTGTGTCGGTAGTACTTGGTGTCGTTATGGTGTTCAGGACAGTATCGGTCTCGGTGTTGAACTGGAAAACCGTTACAAAGGCTTGCGTACTCCACATAAAATGAAATTCGGCGTATCAGGTTGTACACGTGAGTGTTCTGAAGCACAGGGTAAAGATGTAGGCCTTATCGCAACCGATGGTGGTTGGAATCTTTACGTTTGTGGTAATGGTGGCATGAAGCCGCGCCATGCTGACTTATTAGCAACTGATCTCGATAAACAAACCCTGCTTAAATATTTAGATCGTTTCATGATGTTCTATATCCGTACCGCAGATAAAGTCACACGTACCTCTGTGTGGTTAGATAATCTAGAGGGTGGTATTGATTACGTTAAAGAGGTCGTTATTAACGATAAACTGGGCATCAATGATCAACTTGAAAAAGATATGGCTGCCGCTATTGATAGTTTCCAGTGTGAATGGACAACTACGCTTTCCGATGAAGCTCAACTGAAACGTTTTTCTCATTTTATTAACAGTGACTTACACGATGAGAATGTTGTTTTTACCCCTGAGCGCGGTCAAAAACGCCCGGCATTTGCTGACGAAAAAGCACCTGTATATGCAATTAATCTGGAGGAAGCGTAATGAGCAAGTGGATTAAAGTCTGTCAATTAAATGATATTTATCCTGCAACTGGCGTTTGTGCACTGGTTGAAGACAAGCAAGTTGCTATTTTTCGACCTCGTGCAGATGAACAGGTCTATGCGCTTAATAATATGGATCCTTTTGCTCGAATGAATGTGTTATCACGAGGCGTTATTTGTGAGCATAAAACACAATTATGGGTTGCATCACCACTTAAAAAACAACGTTTTAATCTAGTTGATGGTTCCTGCTTAGAGAACAGTGACGTCAGTGTTGAAGCGTATAAAACCCGAGTTACTAATGGCTTTGTTGAAGTGCAGGTGTAACCGCTTCTATAAGTAAGATATTCATGGGCTGTAATAGTGAGTCGCAGCCCACGAAAAATATTTTGAAAACTAAGGAAACAAAATGTATCAAGATAGTATCAGTAAATGTTCAGCAAACGCTGCACGAATAGTTAAATTGGCCAAACAGGAAAAACTGGGTTTTTGGATTAGTGGTGCAATGGCTGGCGCCTATGTCGGCTTAGGCATTATTCTTATCTTTACCCTGGGTAATCTGGTTGATCCTGCAATCCGCCCGTTAGTAATGGGGTCATTTTTTGGTATCGCCTTAACCTTAGTAATTATTGCCGGTTCTGAACTGTTTACCGGCCACTCCATGTTTTTAGCTTTTGGTGCATTGACCAAAGAGATCACCTGGGCCGATAAATTTAAAGTATTACCGCAAACTTGGGCGGCGAATTTACTCGGCTCGATCTTTGTTGCTTACTTATTCTATTTAGCGGGTGGCGGCAAGCTGTTAAATGTTGAAGATAGTCTGCTGCACAATGTGGCTTTGGCAAAAACCCAAGCGCCCGCACTTATCCTGTTTGCTAAAGGAGTGTTGTGTAACTGGTTAGTTTGCCTTGCTATCTGGATGTGTGTGCGTATTGAAGGTACTGGTCGTTTTATCGCTATCTGGTGGTGTTTGGCTGCCTTTATTGCCTGTGGTTACGAGCACAGTGTTGCAAATATGACTATCTTTGCTTTGTCCTGGTTTGGTGATGCCAGCGAAGCTTATAACCTGGCGGGTATTGGTTATAACTTGTTATGGGTTTCTTTGGGTAACGTAGTCAGCGGTGCTGTGTTTATGGCGGCTGGATACTGGTTCTCAACACCCAAAGCAGATCGTCCTGAACTATCAGGAAGAAATGCTGCTAAAGTGGCGGGCGATAAAACCGCACAACTTTCTGCAAAAGCCATTTAAGAGATATTGTAAAAAATAATGTGATAAACAAAAAGGCGCAGTGCATACCAATGCAAAGCGCCTTTTTATCAGTAGCTTGAAATTATAAACGTGAAGTATTATTTTGCTGTCATATCAAAAAACAACCAGAACATGTAAGCGATATAAGCGGCTAACAATAACGCTCCTTCAACACGTCCTAAACGTCCGGTTTTACCTTTGCGCCAGGTGATGGAGAAAATCATCAGGGCGACCGTCAAACCGATCATTACCGGATAATCACGTATTAATACCTCAATTTCAAAGCTATCCGGATGAATCAATCCGGGTAATGCCATTACCCCTAAGATATTAAAGATATTGGAGCCGATAATATTACCCACGGCCAGATCAAACTCTTGTTTGCGCGCAGCCGCAAGTGTTGCTGCCAGTTCGGGCAAACTGGTGCCAATCGCAATAATGGTAAGACCAATGATGAGATCACTGACACCAAAAAATTGGGCTATATCGACAGCACCCCACACTAAGATGCGGGAAGCAATAATTAACAGGACAATACCCACGACTAACCATTTTAATGCTTCCCCTTTGCTTACTTCCTCAGGCAGTTCATCAAGGATCTCCTGAGAGAGGGTATCATCACTGTGGCTTTTGGCCTCCCAGACGGAGTAAGCCACCATGGCGAACATCAGGGTTAATAGTATCAGGCCATCTGAAAATGAAAGCTTTTGATCCCAAAGCAAAAAAAAGCTGAGCATAATGACACCTAGCAACAAGGGCATCTCCCGCTTGACCAGTTTAGAGTGAATATGCAGCGGATAGAAAATAGCGGTGATACCGAGCATTAAGCCAATATTGGTGATATTTGAACCAATCGCGTTACCAATAGATAAGCCCGTATTCCCCTCTGCCGCTGCCATAGCCGAGACTAACATTTCCGGTGCAGATGTGCCTAAACCGACAATCACGACACCAACGATCAGCGGTGATATTGAAAAACTGCGTGCGGTATTTGATGCACCTAAAACAAATTTATCGGCGCTCCAGATGAGTAGGGCAAAACCAACCAAAATCGCAAGGGCAGGTAATAATAATGTTATCACAACAGGCAAACTCCATTTTTATATAAAAATATTTATTAATTTTAACGCTTTCCTAAAAAAAAACGCCGGACATCTGCATGTTCGGCGTTTTTTTTAAATACTTTGCTAAGTTCGAGTAATTAACCGCGACCTTCTGCAATCGCCGAAACAGCAGCTAATTCAGCAGCTTGTTTTTCATGTTTTTCCTGGCGATCTTGAATATCCATCAGCTCATTAGTGATTAGCCTTTCTTCAATTTCACGTAAAGCAATAACGGTAGGTTTATCATTTTCCGGATCCACTAAAGGTGTTTTGCCTTGAGTTGCAAGCTGACGAGCTCGACGAGATGCCATTAAGATAAGATCAAAACGATTACCAACTACATTTACTGCATCTTCAACGGTTACACGTGCCATTGCTGAACTCCAAAAATTTAATTACATAAAAACGGGCGCTCATTATACGTTCAAATTTATAATTGATCCACAAACTTCTTATTCAGCTTGTTCTGCTAATAACTCTTTGATAGTGGCGTGATACTTGATCGCCTGCTTATTTTGGGTCGTCCGCTGAGCTTTAATGATCGCGGATAGTTCCTGTTTTGCATGGTCAAAGTCATCATTAACGATTAGATAGTCATATTCGTTAAAGTGTGACATTTCCGCTTGTGCCTGTTGCATACGTTTAGCGATCACTTCTGCACTGTCCTGTCCGCGTTTATTTAAACGCGCTTCCAGTTCAGCACGGCTTGGCGGCAGGATAAATATCCCTTTGGCCTGCGGCATCATTTCCCGAACCTGACGGGCACCCTGCCAGTCAATATCTAAAAAGATATCGATACCTTGTGCTAATGCCTGCTCGATGGTTACCCGGGAGGTACCGTAATAATTACCAAACACTTCAGCCCATTCAAAAAAAGCATTTTCTGCAATCAGCTTTTTAAAGGTTTCTTGACTGACAAAGTGGTAATGTTCACCATCTACTTCACCGATACGCGGCGCACGCGTTGTATGCGAAACGGAAACTTGTGTTTGCCAGTCTCTTTTTTCCGCCAAAAGTGCGTTGATAAGGCTGGATTTTCCTGCACCGCTTGGGGCTGATACAATATAAAGTGTGCCGACTTGGGACATAAATAACCATTCCTGAAAATAATAATGAACATTAATCACCCTAAATGCAGATGGTGATTTTTGCGAGTCGCGGATTATCCCCTATTTTTAAAAGGATGTCTTTGCATCGGGCTATTAATTTTTACAATTTGTTAGGGGCAGAAGCCCCCTGAAAAGATTATTTACGCAGTTTAACGCTTTCTACCTGGTGATTAGCAGCCTTGGTCAGGATCAGGTTAGCTCTATCACGGGTCGGACGAATGTTTTCTTCCAAATTTACACCATTGATCTCATCCCATATTTTTTCAGCAATCTCAATCGCTTGGCTTTCCTGCATTTGTGAGTAACTGTGAAAATAAGCTTTAGGATCAGTAAAAGCACCTTGCCGAAACTTTAAGAATCGTTGTACATACCACTTTTTTAAAAATGCGGTGTCAGCATCAACAAAGATAGAAAAATCGACAAAATCAGAGACAAAAGTGCGCTGCGGTTGCTCAGGGTAATTAATTGCACTTTGTAATACATTTAAACCTTCTAAGATAACAATATCCGGCTTTTCAAGATGTAATTTTTGATCCGGTAATATATCGTAAGTCAAATGTGAATATATTGGCGCGCTGATCGACTCTTTACCGGATTTTATTGCGGCAACAAAATCGATTAAGGCTTTGATATCAAAACTTTCCGGAAATCCCTTTCTGTGCATTATATTGCGTGCAACGAGTTCCTGATTAGGACGTAAAAACCCATCGGTGGTCACTAATGCAACCCTCGGGTGCTCCGGCCAGTGAGATAGCATTGCCTGCAGGATACGCGCAGTGGTACTTTTACCCACCGCAACGCTTCCCGCAATACCAATAATATAAGGGACGTTTTCATGATTACTGTTTAAAAACTTATCCCGCACGGTGTGGCGGTGCTGCTGTGACTGAACATATAAATTAAGCAGACGGGACATCGGCAGGTAGATATCAACGACTTCCTGGATGGAAAGCGATTCGTTAATGCCTTGTAGTAGTTGTAAGTCTTCTTCTGAGAGGGTGAGCTCGACGTTGTCGCGCAATTCTGCCCACTGTTGCCTTTCAAAGTGCATATAAGCATTATGAGCGTTATCTTGTTCAGCGCAGACTGTTGTTTGTATTTTCACCAGTTTCCTGCTCTATATAAATGGATTTAGCATTGATTTGAGG
>JBATHQ010000535.1:0-2899 GCA_049667005.1 Psychromonas sp. | reverse complement strand
GGCAGTGTAGCGTGGATGATACACATCCGATCTGGGGACCTGGTTGTGCAGGTACTGGCGACTTTACTGTCGACAAGAAGAATGGCGACTACAACAGTGCGACTTTCACTGCACTAAAACTTAACGGAAAATAAGAGTGTAAGTTACGGCTTGATCTTATTTTCAGGTGTGATCTTTCAACAGCCGAACTATGTTGTGAAAGGTCACACTTTAACTTTCTTCTTCCTTCTACATCTATTCTTTTAAAAGATAAATTGTCCCCCACAGCCGCAACGTTTTCGCTGCGCAAGCCCCCTCCTTGTTGATACCGAGCCTCTCCCCTTGGGAAAGTATAAAGGATGATTTTGTTGTCAGCTTTCCGTCTCGCATCCTGTCATCCTCGAATTGTTTTATCGAGGATCCCTACGACTGTCAAACAAGCCCCACGGGTCTCCCATAGTGGGTTTGTTATATTGGTGCTTGTTATGCCTTGCGCTACCAGAGGTTAATGAAATGTATTTTGCTATTTTCTGTAGAACCGTTATTTTGATAACCGTTTATTTTATGGTTAACGCATATTACCATCCATGCCCCCTAATAACCTCCTTCGAGATCAGCAAATAATATTCATGCCGATCTCTTTTGGAACAACAGTAATTAACAGGCAAGCAATTAATTACTGTTTTAAGTAAGCGGGACAAACAACAAAACAGCTAACTGAGTATCAGGATTTAGAAAATGACAGAATCGGAAAATGCAGAGAAATACCCCTCTGCAGTCAGTTTAACCAGTGATTTGCTCCTCAGTTGTCTCTCCCAATTCAGGCTCGAAGAAATGCAGCGAATTCCTGCCTGCAGCTTTTGATACATACATGGCTTTATCCGCTTTTTTTATTAAATCCAGCGGCGTTATTCCATCATCAGGAAACATTGAGATCCCGACTGATGTACCTATTTCAATAGTGTTACAGGAGAGTTCAACAGGTTCATTAATCGCGTTTATAATTCTCTGTGCAGCAAGAAAAATTTCATCTTTTGCTTTGCTATCATTGAGAACGAAAATAAATTCATCCCCCCCTAAACGGGCAACAATATCTGACTGCCGCACCAATCCCAACAACCTTTTCGATATCACTTTAAGCAACTCATCCCCAATATTGTGGCCAAATCTATCATTAATCAATTTAAACCCATCAAGGTCAAGAAACATCACCGCCAGACAACACTGCTGACGTTCGCAATTAATTATTTTCTGGCCTAAGCGTTCCATTAGTAAGGTTCGATTTGGCAAATCGGTCAATGCATCATAAAAAGCCAAATGTTTTAGATGTTCATCTTTATGCCAAAGGTCGGTAATATCGCTGAATACCGAAATATAGCGCAGCGGTCTGCCCTTCTCATCGCGTACCATGCTAATGGTCAGCCGCGCTAAAAAAATATCACCATTTTTTCGGCGATTCCATATCTCTCCATACCACTGTCCTTGTGTGATTATCTTGTCCCACATTAAGACATAGAATGCTTTACTGTGACGGTAAGATTTAAGAAAACGAGGTGTCTGGCCAAGCGCTTCGTCAGCCTGAAAACCCGTAATACGGCTAAAGGCAGGATTAACTGACAATACAATACCATTTGCATCGGTTATCAAAATGCCATCAACGGTACTATCAAAAACACAAGCGGCTAATTTTAGCTGTGCTTCAGTTTCTTTCAGATCAGTGACTTCGCTTGATTGGATTGAAAAACCTTTAACAGAGCCATCAACATCAAAATCGGGAATGTAATGCGCAAGGATATTACTGATAGTGCCATCTTGTTTTTTCAGCGTCCGCTCAAAGCGCTGCGCTTCGCCCGCCAAAACATTGTGTATATAGGGCTCATTCAAGAAATATAATTTCTCTCCTGCTAATTCCCTGAATGATACCCCGATAATATCTTTAGGAGAGTGAGTAAACCACTTACTAAAAGCATTATTAGCAAATCGACAGCGTAACTCTTTATCCCAATAACCTATCATATTAGGCATAGAATCAATGAGTTTTCTAACAAATTTCTGACCTTCAGCTTCTGTGTGAGATGCTGCCTGTGCTTTTTTCAGCTCCATTCGAGTACGTTTTACAATCCCGTTAAGGTAGCAGATATAACCACAAAGTATGACAAAAACCAGCATATCTAAGAGATCGTAAAGGTTATTTATTATCGGACGCTCCGCCAATAGAGGCCAAACAAAAACCATTGTTAAACATGCTAATAAGATGGTCATTAAACCAGCAGAAATCCCACCATAAAGCGTTGCCACAATGACCGCAGGATAAAAAGTAAACCAGGTAATTTCTGCACTAATAGCTTGAAATGGCCATACGCGCAAGGCGCTGGCAAAACTAACAAGTAAAAGAGCTGCAATAATATGTTTAGGGTATTGAGAGGAAAAAAAACCAGTACGACTTGCCACTACTTTTATCATTTCATTCATGCTTATTCCCTGCTCTAGTTGACTATTTAAATAAATATTATCTGACTAATAAAAAAGTAACACAGCCAATTTTTTCCCTGAAATTCCATGTTAGTCAAAGATAGATACATTATCGTCACATATGATGGTGTATTTGTACAATTAATAAGCCATAAAAACAGTTTAGATTTAATTGAATTGAAATTTTAACGGAGTGAAAACACCCAAAAATAACTTGTGAAGTAGTTAAAATGGATAAAACCAGTTCAATTTCCAAAAAGTCATTTTTGGTCACTCTTTTTTTGATTGGGCAATAACAATTACTCGACGATAAAGCTTTAGTACTTTCTCTGTAATAATTTCCATGGAGTAATCCTCAGCAAATACCCTGCTGTTCTCTGAAAGCAGTGACAACTGTTGATCGTTGTCTAAAAGATTTGCAACCGCTTCTGCCCAGCTATCCGTGCTT
>JBATHQ010000534.1:0-2098 GCA_049667005.1 Psychromonas sp. | reverse complement strand
TTGAGGTATCTCCCGACCTCAATATAAGCACCAATGCCAACGGCGTGCTGACAAAACCAGGAACCTTAATAATAGAGCCGGCAATGGGGTATTCATATTCGGATAATAACCGGGTTTATCTTGAAGGGTATTCTTTTCTTCCTGCAATAGTGGTGGGTGTCATTGATATTAGAGAAATTAAACGTCACAGTTTTACTGCTAGTATCACCGCTCGATACGGCCTGACAAGCCGATGGGATTTTGATATTAAGTTTCCTTATATTGTCCGGACTGACAGTCAACGTTCCCGTGCGGTCAGTGTGAGTGCAACTGATGATGAAATATTTAATGCAGATGGCAGTAATATTGGTGATGTGGAGTTATCTACGCATTTTCAAATTAATGATGGCGCTGATGGTGGTTTAATTTATGTCGCTAATTTAGCTGCAACCATACCAACCGGGACGAGTCCATTTGACGTTGAATATGTGACATCGACTGCTGGTTCTACATTTCCTACTGAGTTGCCAACAGGAAGCGGCTACTTCAGCTTTCAACCTAGCCTTACAGCGATTTATCCAACTGCTCCAGGGGTACTTTATGGTAATCTAAGTTACGGTTATAATATGAGCACTGATGAAGATGTAGGAAAAGTAGATCCTGGTGACAGTATTGGCTTGAGTTGGGGCTTGGGACTCTCATTGAATGAACGTACCTCCATGAGTTTGGGGTACTCACATAAACACGTTCTAGAGTCTAAAATTGATGGCGAGGCAATTGACGGTAGTGAACTTGATATTGGTCAATTGGTCATTGGTTACTCTTTCAATTATTCACAGCGAACGAATCTAAATTTATCCTTGAATATTGGTGTTACCGATGATGCTCCAGATGTTAGTCTTAATTTTAGGGTACCAATGGTTTTCTAATTTTTTAAACAATATCAGATGTTTTATTGATAAATATTAGGTAAGACAAACTGAGTATAAAATTCGTTATTACTGTAAGTATTGCTGATGTTGTTTAAGTTTTTAATGTCAATGCCAATATTATTGATAGATTGTATGCTTTGATTATCGATATTATTCTGGATAACCGATTGAATGATAGTATCCGCCAGTTCAGATGCAATATTTAACTGTCCATTTTTAACCAATGCAAGATTTTCAGGTGTTTGAAAATAAGAATAAAAAGTCTCTATACCGTTTTGAAATATTTGTTTTTCAAAACTAATATTGACAATCATGCCGTTAGGTAAGGTAAAACCGCCCCGAGAAGAGTCTAATGATAACTCCGATACGGGATCAACCCATTGCTGCATATTTGATGATTCCTGGGCAAAAAAGTGCTCGTCATCTGCTGCTAATAAGCTTGGGTTTACCATTAAAGTCAATGTCGCTGGTAACATAAAACCTTTAAAAATAATGAGTAAGCCTTTGTTCATTTTTAAGCCTTAATTGATTAGAAATCAATTTTTGATGGTTGTAACAAGTTAAATCGTCCCAAGCTGGAGCGATCAACGGCAAGCCCCAATTGAGCCTTGACTCTTAGTTTCCATTCTGTTTTATCTTGATAATAATTAGACGCAATCTCTTTTTTATTTTGGATAACAAATATTATTTGTTTACCCCACATTTTTTCAAACTCTTCTTTGTCAATAACTTTAAGCCCTAACGCAGGATCGCCAACTAATACTTCTCTTTCATTGCTCCCTTTTATAATCACAAAATGCATATACCCCTTATTATTAATAATCGTTATTCCAGGAATTTCGGCTGCAGCCAGTTGTTCTAAACTGATTTTAAAACCATTAGACTGGTAGCCACGGCGTGTTAAATAATTTTTCATATCCAACAACGAAAAGCCCTGCTGCTGTATTTTTTGCTGATCACCCTGAGTAAACATATTTTCAAAAACGCCGAACTCGTCAACAACATCGTCATAATGGAAAGATAATAAACTCGCGAGAGCTGCAGAACCACAGCTAAAGTCGTATTTTTGTTTATAGACGGTTTTGAAGCGCTGCTCTGCAATACTTGAAACAACGATTGAAAAGTTACCACCATTGATACTGCCGGGTAAATTAACAATGCCAGCATATGCTGGTAATACGAGTAGC
>JBATHQ010000533.1:0-6739 GCA_049667005.1 Psychromonas sp. | reverse complement strand
CATCAAGCCTTCATATAATGTGCAATAAAAGTGGAAAAAAACCTCACATGAATTGTAACTGAGTATAAAAAAAAGTCTCATTGTGGGAGGAATAAATAAGTCAAATTCTCCTATTATTGAATCAGTATGTACTGAATTAAGTTGAGCTGTGCAGGTAGAACTGCCGGATCGGGGAAGGGTTAATATCTCAGTTCAAACAACGTAGCGATTTTGTGCTAACGAATCAGCGCCATTCAAACGAAGACAATCTATTTCTTTAAAATACAATAAGTTATATAAATTAACCAAAAAGATTGTCTTCGTTGAGTTCAAATAGTCTTCGTTCTAATTCCATGATTACAAACTAAACCTCCTGCCCTGCCGCCCAACCGCTTGCCCACGCCCACTGGAAGTTGAACCCTCCGAGCCAGCCGGTGACATCTAAGGCTTCACCGATAAAATATAACCCTTTAACATTTTTACACTCTAGGGTTTTTGATGAGATAAAATCAGTATCGATACCGCCTAAGGTAACTTCTGCTGTGCGGTAACCTTCAGTGCCGTTAATTTGTGGAGACCATTGCTGAAAGAGTTGCGCTATTTCCTGCAGCTGTTTTTCGTTATATTGTTTCAACGGTAAACTTTCAAGGCCTGAAAAAGCTAATAAACACTCAACAACACGTTTAGGTAAACGTTGCGAAAGCAGTGTTTTTAAGGCTTGATCCGGGCGATTTTGCTGGCTGTGCAATAACTCAGTTAACAGGTCGATACCGGGTAACAGATCCAGTGAGATTTTCTCGCCGGGCTGCCAGTAATTTGATATTTGTAAGATCACCGGACCGCTTAAACCGCGATGGGTAAATAACAAAGCTTCTGTAAAACTCACCTCTTTGCTTTTTTTCGTGCCATTATTTATCTGGCAAGTTGCGCGAGCAGGCAAACTGATACCGGATAATTCCGCTAATTTTTCTTTTTGACTGGGTTGCAAAGTAAAAGGGACTAAGCCTGCACGCGTCACTTTAACGGGGATTTGATAATGATCGGCAATTTTATATGCAAGGGGTGTCGCACCCATTTTAGGCAAGGATAATCCGCCCGTTGCGACAACTAACGATGAACACTGGTAGTCACCCAATTTGGTTTGTATTGTAAAATGGTTATCCGCTATTTTTGTCTGCGCAATAATTTCACATTGAAGTTGCACCTTAACGCCGGCATCGTTAGCTTCATCAAGCAACAACGCCACTATCTGTTTGGCGCTGTCATCACAGAATAGTTGCCCGTGATCGCGTTCATGCCAGCTTATCTGGTGCTTATCCACCAGCGCAATAAAATCCCATTGTGTATAACGACTTAATGCGGATTTGACAAAATGCGGGTTGTCACAAAGAAAATTAGCGGGTTCAACATATAAGTTAGTGAAATTACAGCGTCCACCACCACTCATAATAATTTTTTGTCCGGCACGTTTAGCATGATCAAGCACTAATACTTTACGTCCGCGCTTACCCGCTTCAATTGCACACATCAACCCCGATGCACCTGCACCAATGATTATCACATCCCACATATTTCACCTCATAAATTAATGCGCTAAGGATACACTATTTAATCAGGAATTCGACCGCGATTATGCTACCGGTAAAACTGTTAAAGAGAGGAGAAAACAGGTAAAAAAAAGGCCGCATAAAGCGACCTTAGATTAATAACTTAAATTGTCATTATTTTGCTGGTGCAGTCTCTGCAACGGCTTCTGTTACTTCATCCGTTTTAGCCTTTTCGATGTCTAATAGTTCGACTTCAAAAATCAGCGTTGCGCCAGGAGGAATTGAACCCGCACCCTGAGCACCGTATGCTAGTTCAGCTGGAATAACAAATTTGTATTTTTCGCCGATACTCATTAGCTGTACGCCTTCAGTCCAACCAGGAATAACGCGGTTAAGCGGGAATTTAGCTGGTTCGCCACGGCCTATAGAGCTGTCAAATTCTGTTCCGTCAACTAATGTACCGACATAATGTACAGTCACGGTATCTTCAGCAGTTGGTTTTGCGCCTTCGGCTGCGGTAATGATCGAGTATTGTAAACCGGATTCAGTTACTTTTACGCCTTCAACTTTTGCATTTTCAGCTAAGAATTTTTTTGCTTCTTCAGCTGCTTTTACAGCTTGTTCCTGCATTTTCTTTTCAGCAGCAGCTTGTACTTGCTGACCGTATGCATTAACAGTTTCAATCATCTGTTCTTCGGTTAATTTCGCGCTGCCACGTAGGGTATCGCTAACACCTTCAATGATAGCTTCTTCATCAAGTGTTGCTAATCCAAATTCAGCTTGTTTATTAATACCCGCTTTAATCTGTGTGGCGAATGAAGCGCCAATGGCATAAGCCGCTTTATACTCTTCGCTTTTAAACGTTGCTTCTGCTTTAACTGCTTCAGTTTTAACAGCTTCTTGTACCGCAGCGACCTCTTTTTGTGCGACAGCGGCAGGCTCTTGTTTGTCTTCACAGCCGAAGGTTAATGCAACAGCTGCGGCCAGGAAAGAAACTTTAAATATTTTTTTCATTGATACTCCATTTGTTCTGTTTATTAAATTAACCCGTTATCGATGGTTAATATTTTTTCTGATGACAGTGAAAAAGCCCCGATTAAGTTTTTTAAACCTACAGCCAACTTTATAGCTAATATTAAGCAAATTCAATTAGCAATTTCATTTATACTCAAGCTACTTGAAGATGCAAGGATCAGCGCGTTGCGAGCGGGCTATATTCAGGCATGAAGTTGCAGGTTTAGTCATGCTAAATCAATACTTCATAACGACAATATAGTTGCCTCTCTCCTTGCCCTGCGGCATGTTTGCTCAAAAGCCAGCTCGGTGTTCTAACACTTGCAAAGGGAACAACCCTTTACACCTGGCGATAGTGGATTAACGAAGTTAATCTCTAATAACCGGGCACGCAGCGGTAAAACACTTTCCATGTTAATACATTTGCAATCTAAACATTGCCCATGCCGGATATAATGCCACCCAGTATCGACAGGCAAACTGGGTAATAGTTCAAATCGATAGAAAAAAAATAACTCTTTAAAGCAGAAGTAGTATACTTTCTTATCTTGTTAGAAAACGCCTTATTGCACGAAAAGATAGGAAGCACAATGGATCAAGCAGAACGCATAGAACAACTGGAAATGAAAGTCGCCTTTCATGAAGACAATATTGAAACCTTAAATGATGAAATATTCAAACAACAACGAAAAATACAATTACTCAGCGAACAACTGGCGATGCTGGCCGAGAAGTTAAAAGATAACCAACCGAATCAACTCGCATCAGAAAAAGAAGAGATGCCACCTCCCCATTATTAATAAATAGATGGCTTTGAAGCTTTTAAACTGATAAAAAAGCTTCAAAGCGATGGCATTAAGAAGAGATACGCGCCATTCGGCAACAAAAATCCTGCTTTGCAATATAATCCGCATAATTAAAGACAACCCCTTCCGCGACGACAATATGGCTAAAACTCACAGTATGTGCTTCCGGCCGTTCCATCTTGATTGAATAATGCGAATTTTCTTCCTGGAAATGGAGATAACTTAAAATCTGTACGCGCAGCGGCTTTTCTGCACTGACTATTTGCCTGAAACGTGCTGTTCGTATTTTAGAGATAAGCGGAAATTCCGCACCTGCAGAGATAATGGGCTGCGCTTCATCCACTTCAGATAAGGTTTTACCATCCCATTGAAAGCTTCTCATTTTGTTATGTGTATTAGTCAGATCAGGTGCAAAAATACACAGTTTAAAAGCCATATATTGATGCAAATCCATTTTTTTTAGCAGTCCGACAACATCAGTCGGATCGGTTAATAAATATAAAATAATCTGCCCCCTGCTTAAGTAGTTGCCATTATTAAGCGCCTGCTCTGCCTGATAAAAATTTAATAGCGCCAGAGACAAACCACTCTGATGGACGGCTATCCAGGTCCCCTTTCCGTCAGGATCAACGGGATAGATGGCATTAAGATGATGATTAAAAGCAGGTGCAACAGCAACTTGACGGCTGCGCAGTTCATCGCGGTTAAAAAACAGTTCATAACCGTTATCATTAAGTAAATAAGTTAATGTACACATGTCCCTATGCCCACCGTTTCAAAACAGTATAAAATTTATCTGCGTTCACTTTTAACATTATCCCTTGTATCGATTACGGATCCATAAATAACGTTGCTAAATCAGTCCTATTCGCCAATGCAGGGTTATCAATGAGGCCGTAGCTTTTCCAGCCCTCGGAGACAACAGCAGGATTAGCCACATCACGCGGATAGCCGCTTTCAGCTGAATACTCGGCAATTGTTTCAAATAACTCACTGTTATAAATAATAAAAGAGCCTTTTTTATAGCCCATTTTAGGTTCAAAATAGATAACATCATTGCTTTGCAAAAAAGACTCAATAATAGCAGCCTGCTTTGAGACGGGATCATTATTGGCCGGGTTAAGCAGCAGCGCCAAGTTAATTTGCTGTGAATAAACATAACTGCGCGGATCACCTTTGGCACCATCCCAATCTATCTGCAGCTTAACATTGCGAATATCCGCTCCCGCTTCCTCTGCGGCATTTAGGGAGGTCACTCCCCATGCCAGGTCAAAGCTTGTTTGAGCTGATTGTTCAGTTGCTAAACTGACATCTATAAGCCCATCAATATTGGCTACATTTTTATAGGTTAATAATTCATTCATTTTCTTATTGGCCAGTTCAATCACTTGAGTATGTGCCAGGTTGTCACGATTTTGTTCAATAATCATCTTTTGTAACCCTACTATACACACCGCGGTTAAACTAACGACGAATAGCGATACTAATATTTCAACCAGTGAGAAGCCGTTATTGCCTGTTGTTTTTGTCATTAAAAATCCCTCCATGATCCCTGTACAATACTGTAACCCGTATCAATAGGAGGTTGATGACCGATATTCTCGTATAATTTACTGAGCACGGTTTTGTCATAACGCGCAGAAAAGTACTGTCTGGTATCTTCATTATCAGTTGTCCCATCACCATCATGGGAGCAGCTATACCCGCTTAACAGCGCGCCATTAATTCTAATTCCACCCATATCGACACTGCTATCCTCGATTACGGCTCCGCTATTATCAACCCTTGTTCCTGGTAAAAAATAGAGCATGCCGATAACAGATACCCCGGTTTCAGGCTTGCTGATAAAAGTGCCACTTTCTATAAACACCAATTTAGGCTCCTCAACCGTGCCGATAGTAAAACGTTGATTTTCCGGTGTTGCACTAAAAGCGGCATAATCTGGATCTATATCGCAATGACCGGTTATATAGATGGTATCCACTTCAGGCGTGAATTGCTGAACCGCTTGCAAACGCTCCGAACAACTAGAGTTCAAACTTGTATCGTCCATATCAATCTTGGCAACATCCTGAGAGGCTTTTAATGCGCTGATACCGTCCTCTTTAGTCACCCCAAAAGTACTTTCGAAAAGTGAATCAGGCTGTAAATCCGCAACCACCGTTTCGCCATAAAAACTCGCACCTTCAGGGATATTATTTGGCCAGGAGATAAGCTCCCCCTGTTCAGTATAATCGCCTATTTTGACACTATTATCCGCACTTAACGTTTCATAGAAAACATTATCAGCAATTACATTCATGCCGCTATTATCAACACCGCTAACAGCTTCACTGCTGTTTAGCGCATCGTCGCCTGGCAAAGCACCGTTACACAAATCATTTACATTTTCCATTTCAATGTTTGGGTTACTGACCAAATGATAATCCGCAATATTCCCCGGCGATCTGCAATCTGCGGCACTCAGACCTTCACAGCCATTATTAACCGTAGCCATCGCATCCAGATCCACTTTACCGTTAGTCGCAAGCGGTGAGTTTGGCAGGTTAAAACGTGTTTCGTGGTAAATCTGCAGGGAAATAGTACGCTGCGCAGTGTCGTCCATAGATCGCCCTAAGGACGATATTTGCAGTGTATTGCGGTTAATTCGAGTGATTTGAACGCTGTAATGATGCTCCTGCGAACTATAACGATAAGGAGGACTATCGGCAGAGGCGAAGCTCGTTAGAATGGCGGGTCCAATTGCCGGATCATCAATTTTACTGAGTACTAAGTTGATCCCCGACTCGGCATTCACAAAGGCTTCATTATTACGGTAATAGTTACCGACAATTTTATTATCAATCAGTTGAATTGCTGCCATGTGTGCAGTAAATGCGATACTTGCCATACTTAACAAAACCGCGCAGGTTAACACGGCAAATCCTTTACATTGTTGAACTAATTTCATTCTCAGGCTCCGGAAAAGTCATTTAGAATATTTCTATTCCATTAACTTCTCAGGATAAACACAGCACCAACAGAAAGATTTGCTAAAACTTTAAGCAGATTTCTTACCTGTTAACAATCCCTTACAAACACCGCAGGTGTGGTTGTTGAGTTTCAGCCGAGTGCGGCCGTGATCTGTGTTGCTACAATCAACTGCAATATTATAAAAATACAATGAGCGCAAAGCGCAATTTTAAGCGTATTTCGAAATCCAAATTTCGATCTGTTTTGAACATAAGAAGTCAAAAAAAACAATGAATAATTATATTTAGGGTCTGTTGACCTTTCGCGGTTAATTTTTGTTCGAGATAAAAGCGTTTTAATCGCGACGCGAGGTGTGTAGCTTAGTCATTCTAAGTAAATTCCTCGCAACAAAGAGTAAAACGCTTTTAGCCGAACCCTTCG
>JBATHQ010000532.1:0-1678 GCA_049667005.1 Psychromonas sp. | reverse complement strand
CTTTTTTACGCATTCGCCAGGTAGCGGCTAAAACCGCACTAAAACTGATGGCGATTGGCGCAGTACAATTAGGTTTAATGTACGTTTTTTATTATCAATCCTTTTTATTTTTATCCGTCCCTGAAGTTTTGCTGTTTACTGTGATGACGCCCATTTATGTGACCCTTATTAATGATGCCTGTGAACGTAAATTTCACGGCAACTTTATGGTCTCGGCGGTCATTGCCACCGCAGGCGCTATTGCTATCCGCTATAACAGCATTGATGCCGACTTTATTTTAGGGTTTATCTTAGTACAGGCTGCCAATCTTTGTTTTGCTGCAGGTCAGGTGGGTTATAAACGTTTAATGGATAAAAGTGCAATAAAGCAGCAAACCATCTTTGCCTGGTTTTTTATTGGCGCGTTGCTCGTTGCGGTGATCTGCTATCTTATTTTCGGTAACAGTGAAAAACTACCCACTACGAGTTTACAATGGACAATACTGTTCTACCTGGGCACCGTTGCCTCCGGGGTAGGTTATTTTGCCTGGAATAAAGGTGCAACTCTGGTCAATGTAGGTGCCCTTGCGGTGATTAATAACTTGCTGATCCCTGCTGGTATTATGGTCAATTTACTGATTTGGAATCGCGATGCGGATATTCAACGATTGGCTTTTGGCGGGGTGTTAATTGTGCTTTCATTAGTGTTAAACCAATGGTTGGAGAAAAAACGCAAATTACAGGCAACGGTATAAATTTAGGCAAAGAACCAACAACAAACTCCATAGCAGTCACACTCACCCCACCTAAAGGGGGGTAGCGTGACTGAGCTTATCGGCGGATAAAAGAGCGGTTAAAGGTGTATAAATAACAGATCCACAATACTGATATTGACCAATTTACGCGCTGAAGACCACCAGCGATTCCAAAAACCATGGTGATGGCCACAAACTAAGAGATCCACATCCATCTTGGAGATTGTCTCCATTAAGGTTTCTTCTACGTCTCCCCCAACCACGATAGCATTTTGAACAGGGTAACCGCTGAGCTCAGCCAACTCCTGTAATCTGGCCACGAGCTCGGCATGTTTTTCCTCAATTAGTTTAACTTCGACTGCATCATACTTTCTGCCTTTATCTGGATGTGAAATATCAACAGAGATAAAAGAAAGTTTCGCATCTAGATTTTTTGCTAATGAAACTGCCTTACTGATTACAATATCGCTACCTTCGTTCAAATCGATAGCCACCAATACATGTTTATAGCTCATCGCCCTTCTCCAAATTTGCGTTTCCAGTTAATGTGAGCAATTAAAATTAATTGCTGAGTTGTACTACTTATTTTTCCTAAAAGTATAGCAGTTAAATAAAAGTCCACATTTTAGTCAAGGTTAAAACAAAGGAGGGAAAGAGAAGAAGTGGCTAATTTAAAAAGATTTGCAGATAAAAAGTTAGAGCGTTTAGTTTTGGTGCGCATAGCACACCCCACCAGTCTTTATTGATACCAATAAATTTGAATACGTAAGGGGGCTGCGCGCACCCTTCTTTACATCGCTAATTGCAACGCGGTTAATACTTTTGAATAGGCGTCAGGTCTGAAAAAAGGATTTGCAGAGTTCAGCCAACCATAACACCAGATGAACGCCTAACTCCTTCACAGATATTGCGATAAAATATTGGCCTTGAGTTCTGTCATTGCA
>JBATHQ010000531.1:0-4208 GCA_049667005.1 Psychromonas sp. | reverse complement strand
AGAAGCTGTTGGGCAGTGCAAGATCAAAAAAATGGCTTGGGCGGCTTTTCTTTTGCTTACTTTTCTTTGGCCGTTCAAAGAAAAGTAGGGTCGCCGTCAGGGGCGAAACTCCAACAATAAAAGTTAAATCAGACGCATCAAGCGAAGGCCTACACAAAGCTAAACGGCTAGTTAATAATAAACCCCTACGTATGGTGCATATACCATCAACCACCATAAATAACACCGTTTACAATCGGTGCGCGGAGCACACCCTACGGTTATTTACATTATTCACTCATTGCAGATCACGTTTGCACGGTTTTTAAAGAAAAAAAAGGAGACATAATGTCTCCTTTTAAAAATCTAATCACTTAAAGCAATAGGATTAAGCAAGTGCTTTTTTAGCTACTTCAACTAAATGAGCAAATGTTGCTTTATCAAATACTGCGATATCAGCAAGAATCTTACGATCGATTTCAACAGAAGCCTTTTTAAGACCATTGATGAAGCGGCTGTAAGATAGACCACTAATACGAGATGCAGCGTTAATACGTGCAATCCATAGTTGACGGAATTGACGTTTACGTTGACGACGGTCACGGTAAGCGTATTGTCCTGCTTTAGTTACTGCTTGAACCGCTACGCGATAAACACGTGAACGAGCTCCGTAATAACCTTTAGCTTGTTTTAAGACTTTCTTATGACGTGCACGCGCTTGTACACCACGTTTTACTCTTGGCATTTTTTATTCCTTACTTAAGCAAATGGCAACATTCTGTTGATTTGAGGTACGTCTACTTTAGCTACCATGCTTTGTGCACGCAGGTGGCGTTTACGTTTAGTAGACTTCTTAGTAAGGATATGACGCAAGTGTGATTGCTTACGCTTAAAACCACCAGAGGCAGTCTTTTTAAAGCGCTTTGCAGCACCTTTGTTAGATTTCATTTTAGGCATTGCGAACTCCGCATTGTTCTAATTTAAATAAAGCCAGTAAGGCGAATGTATTACCAGATAGATCCAATAAAAAATCACTATCACACCGTTAGAGTAAACTCTTACGGTGTAACAAAATCACTATTTTCAATATTTGATATAAATGCAGTTTTATTTGTTGGAACTGCATTTAACACTTCTTTATGCCTTAGCTAACACGTTTTGGGCCTAACACCATCACCATTTGACGGCCTTCCATTTTAGGGAAAGACTCGACAACGGAGATCTCTGCTAAATCATCTTTAATACGATTTAACAAATTAACCCCTAATGATTGGTGTGCCATTTCACGACCGCGATAACGCAGAGTTACTTTAGCTTTGTTACCCTCTTCTAAAAAGCGAGTCAGGTTGCGTAGTTTTACCTGATAATCGCCTTCATCAGTTCCAGGTCGGAATTTTATTTCCTTTAACTGAACCTGTTTCTGATTCTTCCGTTGTTCTTTAACGGATTTAGTCTTTTCATACAAGAATTTGCCATAATTCATGATGCGACAAACTGGTGGCTCTGCGTTAGGGCTGATCTCAACTAAGTCGAGCTCCGCTTCAATCGCCATATTTAATGCTTCATCCAATGAAACGATACCAACTGGTTTGCCTTCCGAGTCAGACAGACGAACTTCCGTTCCTGTGATCTCATCATTCAAACGATGTTTATTGCCCTGTTGTGGGGCTTTTTTTGCACCTTTTATAACAAATACTCCTAAATAATTTAACGACGTGTGATGATATCTTCTTTAACATGGGCAACAAAGTCTTCTACTTTGAATTTACCCAAATCATCACCTTTGCGAGTTCTTACAGCAACTTCATTTGCTTCGACTTCCTGATCACCGATAACAAGTAAATACGGAACACGCTTTAAAGTATGTTCGCGGATTTTAAAGCCTATCTTCTCATTTCTCAAGTCCGAAATGGCTCTAATGCCTGATTTTTTCAATTTATTTACCACTTCATCGACAAAATCAGCCTGTTTATCAGTAATGTTCATCACGACCACCTGTTTAGGTGATAACCATGTCGGATAAATACCGGCGTACTCTTCTGTTAAGATACCAATAAAGCGTTCAAGAGAACCTAAAATAGCACGGTGAATCATAACCGGAGTATGTCGTTCATTATCTTCGCCCACAAAAGAGGCGTCTAAACGATCTGGCATTGAAAAGTCGAGTTGTATAGTACCACACTGCCACGCTCTTCCTAAACAATCATATAAAGTAAATTCGATTTTAGGGCCATAAAAAGCACCTTCTCCCGGCAATACCTCATAATTGATATTATTTTTAGTCAATGCATCGGCCAAAGCGCCTTCTGCTTTATCCCATGTAGCATCATCACCAACACGTTGATCCGGGCGGGTTGATAATTTTACGACAATATCTTCAAAACCAAATGTTTTATAACATTCAAATACCATCTGAATACAGCCGGACACTTCACTCAGAATCTGCTCTTCAGTACAGAAAATATGCGCATCATCCTGAGTAAAAGCACGAACGCGCATCAAACCATGTAAAGAGCCAGACGGTTCGTTACGATGACAAGAGCCGAACTCCGCCATACGCAGCGGTAAATCACGGTAAGATTTTAACCCCTGGTTAAATATCTGAATATGACCCGGGCAGTTCATCGGCTTAATGGCATAATCACGGCTTTCAGAATGAGTACAGAACATATTATCTTTGTACTTACCCCAATGACCCGATTTTTCCCAAAGCGCACGATCCAGAATCTGTGGCGCTTTAACTTCATCGTAGTCATACTTCTTAAGCAGGTCGCGCATATAGTTTTCTAATTCGCGATAAATAATCAAGCCATTGTTATGCCAGAATACCATACCTGGTGCTTCTTCCTGCATATGGTAAAGATCTAACTGTTTACCAATTTTACGATGATCACGTTTAACCGCTTCTTCAAGACGTTTCAGATAGGCTTGCAGTTGTTTTTTATCAGCCCATGCTGTGCCGTAAATACGCTGTAGCATCTTATTGTCAGAGTTACCACGCCAGTACGCGCCAGCCACTTTCATCAGTTTAAAATATTGACAGAATTTCATTACCGGTACATGTGGGCCACGGCACATATCAATATATTCTTCATGATGGTATAAACCAGGACGATCATCCGGATGAATACCTTCAATAATCTCTAATTTGTAATCTTCGCCACGCGCTGCAAAAACAGCCTTGGCTTCTTCTACCGATACTTTTTTCTTGATAACGCTGTAATTAGTTTTCACTAGTTCATTCATGCGTTTTTCAATTTTAGCCAGCTCTTCATCATTGATCGCAACATCCAGATCAACATCATAATAAAAGCCATTTTCAATCGTCGGACCGATAGCCATTTTAGCTTTAGGATAAAGCTGTTTAATTGCATGGCCTAAAAGATGCGCACATGAATGACGTAAGATCTCTAAACCTTCATCATCTTTAGCGGTAATAATTGAAACATTTACGTCTGTATCAATAGGATCACAGGCATCAACTAACTTGCCGTCTACGCGTCCGGCAATACATGCCTTAGCAAGACCGGGGCCGATATCTGCTGCGATTTCCATAATTGAAGTAGTGTTTTCGAATTGACGTTGATTACCGTCGGGAAGAGTAATAATTGGCATGCTATATTTCCTCACAGTGATGCTTCCAACCAAAAAGCATTTGTATAAGTTATAAAATAAGCTGCGTATTTTAAAGTAATATCAAGCACATGAAAAGCAACAATTTAAGTTTTTAGGCATATGATTGGTGATGCATTCGCCCGACGAAGGGTGTGCTCCGCGCACTGATTGTAAATAACTTTATTATTTGTGGTTTTCGGGGCGCCGACTCCAGTCCGCATATGCGCTCCGCGCATTCATCTTTTATTTGCATAAAAAAAGTAAATCAAAAGATGCGGACTAAAGGCCGCGCCCCATAGAGATAAACAACACACCGTCATTCCCGCAGTCTTTTGGCGGGAATCTCAGCAAATGAAATAGATATTTAGCTAAAATTACATCGACACACATTATTAATCCGTGGTTTTGATCTTGCCTTCGGGCCGCGAAGCGACAAATTTTTCAGGACAAACCAGGCGGAATGAATTCCGCGCCCCAAAGGCCTTCTTTTGCCCACCTTGATTCTCGAGTTGTCCTATCGGGAATCTAAATAGGCCTCCTAAACAATGTGGCTACAATATTCCCCTCCCATTTTTCTCTTGATGCACAAACACTTTAGCAAGTGGAAAGATGAG
>JBATHQ010000530.1:0-5080 GCA_049667005.1 Psychromonas sp. | reverse complement strand
GGGTGAATCGATGCGTAAAAAACTAAATTCCTTGACGTCCCCCGATCACCTAAGTTAGATTTTACTGAGGTCTACAGACAAACATAAAAGCGATCGCGATGAATGTTATTAAGCGATCGGCATCATGTTAATACGCACTGAAGGGCGTAGGGCTGGATGCCCGAAGTAATTTGCGACAGCGATGCGTCACGAGCGGGTGAGCTCTGCGAACCCTGGGATGGCTTGTGCGATTAACAACTCGAGTTTGCGGTAGGGGAGTTTACGCATGCCAAAATGCCGCTGATTATAAAGGCATCGTTCAGCAATGTAGGGTGTGCTCCGCGCACCATTTGTAATCAGCATTTACCCTGACTTTATAGTTGATTGCGGTAAATGGAATGTACCCTGCAGATTATATGATGAGCAGATTGGTATCCGCTCCTGAATGGTTACTTTTCAGCAAATAAGATACTGATTAAACCTTCACGCAAGGCACCTTTTGAACGTTGCATAGAGGCTATGTGTAGTGTTTCAAATAAGGCGATGAGTATTGAAAGGCCGCTTGCAAAGACGGGTTTTCTTGAAGGTAACAAGCCATCGATCTGTAAATTTTCGATTCTCTCACAATCTATGCACAATGCTTTAATCTGATATAACCGCTGCAAGTTTATTTCAGGACTTAGTTTTTGTTTTGTGTTTATTTCTTGAATTGCTTGAATGGTGCCAGATGCGCCCATGGCTGCTGACCAGCCTTGATCTAGGTATTCCTGCGCGTATGGTTTGATTACCTTTTTTGCAGCTGCAATGGCGGTGCTGAAATTATTTTCATCAAGCTTATTTTCCGGGAAGTAATGTTTTAACCAGGTCACGCAGCCCATATTCAAACTCTGAGCAATTTTAATCTCACTTTCCTGACCGATAATCAATTCGGTGCTTGCACCGCCTATATCGATAACCAAAAGTGGGACGCTAATATTCTCAGTAAATGCGACGCCTTTATAAATCGTTGTGGCTTCTTCCAAACCTGATATCAGGTTAATAGGGTGCTGTAATATTTTTTCGGCCTGAGTTATAAAAATCTGTTTATTTTTAGCCAAACGTAGTGCTGCAGTCGCGGTAATAAGAATTTTTACCGGTTGTAAAAGGTTCAGTTCATTTTTGAAGTTGGTTAAACAATTCAAACCTTTTTGTATGGTTTCTTGATTAAGGGTCTGCTGCTCATTTAAGCCCGCTGCGAGGCGTACTTTTTGCTTGGATTTAGCGTAAACGCGAAAGCCATTATTGATCTTTTCAACGGTAAGCATATGAAAGCTATTTGATCCTAGATCAATGATGGTATATCGAGGGGTAATCATTCTATCGCTTATGACTCCGGTGATAATTATCTTTACGGCTATTGGGGTGCGCTTTGTACTTGGTTATTTTCATTACGGGTAATGAGTCTAATAGTGCATCTTTATCATATTCACTTACTGGAATAGTATGTTTGATGTACTCCTCAATGCCGGGGAGGTTAAAAACATACTTTTCACAGGCCAGACTAATTGCTAATCCAGTTTCACCAGCACGTCCAGTACGACCAATTCGATGTACATAATCTTCACAATCATCGGGCAGGTCGTAATTAAATACATGTGATACTTTAGGAATATGTAATCCGCGTGCAGCTACATCGGTAGCAATTAATACATCAATTTCACCATCAGTGAATTGTTGAAGGATTTTGATACGTTTATTTTGCGGAACATCACCTGTTAACAGACCGGCACGCAGTCCATCGCCTGCTAAATAACCCCATACCTTTTCACAAGTATGCTTGGTATTTGCAAAAATAATGGCTTTTTCCGGCCACTCATCTTCAATCAACGTTAACAAAAGCAGCATTTTATCTTCATTTGAAGGATAAAATAGCTCTTCTGTTATATTCGCTGATGTCATTAAATCAGGTTCAATCTGAATGTGTTCTGGATTATTCATATGTTCAAAAGCGAGTTCTTGAACTTTATGAGATAACGTTGCTGAAAATAACATGTTTAGACGTGCTTTTGCTTCTGGCATACGTCTAAATAAATAACGGATATCCTTAATAAAACCGAGATCAAACATACGATCAGCTTCATCAAGAACAACACTTTGTATGGATCCGAGATCGACAACACCTTGTTTAACAAAGTCGATGGTACGGCCGGTAGTACCAATTAAAATATCAATGCCTTTGGCTAGCTTGGTATGTTGAATTTCAACTTTTTCCCCTCCGTATGCTAGACCTAACCGTAAGTTAGACATCTTAGCGAGGATTATTGCGTCTTTATGTATTTGGATTGCAAGCTCACGCGTCGGTGCTAAAATAATAGCCCGAGGTTGGTTCTTGCGGCGATTTTCAGGTTCAGCATTCGTTAATAGGTGATGAAAGAGTGCAGGTAAAAACGCAAGCGTTTTACCTGTTCCTGTTTGAGCTTGTCCTGCTATATCTTTTCCCGTGAGGGTGATCGGCAATGACAAAGCTTGAATAGGAGTGCAATATTCATAACCTTGTGCGGTTAAACCTGAAATCAGACTTTGCTCAAGAGGAAGGTCTGCAAATTTTGTTTGAGTTAGATGTGTTTTATTCATTTGCAAATCATAGCAGTTTATACTTACAATGAGTATTGAGTTTCTTTCAAATATCAAAAATTAATTGATGTTCATAGTAATTAATTACTAGTAATTCTTTTCTGGAGAAAAAAATGAGCGATAATATCGTAACTTTAAGTGATGCAAGTTTTGAAGATGATGTAGTTAACGCCGAAGGACCTGTTTTAGTTGATTTTTGGGCTGAATGGTGTGGCCCCTGTAAAATGATTGCTCCCATATTAACTGAAGTTGCGGCACAATACGCAGGTAAGGTTACTATTGGTAAATTAAATATTGACCAAAACAGTGCTACACCACCTAAATTTGGAATTCGCGGTATCCCTACTTTATTATTATTTAAAGATGGTAAAGTTGCTGCGACTAAGGTTGGGGCACTTTCTAAAACCCAACTTGTTGAATTTTTAGATGCAAATATCTAAAAATTTGAACACAGATTGAACAAGTTGTGATTTACGGCATGTTCAATCTGGACTAACGCTTAATTAAGTGCTACCTTTACGCTCAAATTATAAACAAATCAATTATCGACGTCATTCATCTATCACTTCTAAGCTGTATACCTAAATAACTTATGAATTTAACCGAATTAAAAGATACACCCGTTTCTAAGCTCGTGACGCTTGGAGAATCAATGGGGCTAGAAAATTTAGCTCGTTTAAGAAAACAAGACATTATTTTTGCAATTCTGAAAGCCCACTCTAAAAGTGGTGAAGATATTTTCGGTGCTGGTGTGCTTGAAATATTGCAAGATGGTTTTGGTTTTTTAAGGAGCTCCGACAGTTCATACCTTGCTGGACCGGATGATATTTACATCTCGCCGAGCCAAATTCGCCGTTTCAATCTGCGCACCGGTGATAGTGTTGATGGTAAAATTCGACCACCTAAAGACGGTGAACGCTATTTTGCATTATTAAAAATTATTGAAGTTAACTTTGATAAACCAGAAAGCTCCCGTAATAAAATTCTTTTTGAAAACTTAACGCCAATTCATCCCGACGAACGTTTCCGTTTAGAAAATGGTAATGGCAGTACTGAAGATATCACCGCACGTATTTTAGATTTAGTTTCGCCAATAGGTAAAGGACAGCGCGGTTTAGTCGTTGCACCACCTAAAGCGGGTAAAACGATGCTCCTGCAAAATATTGCGCAAAGTATCAGTATCAATTATCCAGAAGCTGTTCTAATTGTGTTATTAATCGACGAACGTCCGGAAGAAGTGACAGAAATGCGCCGTTTGGTTCGCGGAGAAGTGGTTGCTTCCACCTTTGATGAACCTGCAAGCCGTCACGTTCAAGTTGCCGAAATGGTAATTGAAAAAGCTAAACGCCTTGTTGAGCATAAAAAAGACGTGGTTATTTTACTCGATTCTATCACCCGTTTAGCGCGAGCTTATAACACGGTTGTGCCAAGTTCAGGTAAAGTACTGACAGGTGGTGTGGATGCGAATGCACTGCAACGTCCTAAGCGTTTCTTTGGTGCGGCGCGTAATGTCGAAGAGGGCGGAAGTTTAACGATTCTTGCAACAGCCTTGATCGATACCGGCTCTAAAATGGATGAAGTGATTTACGAAGAGTTCAAAGGTACTGGTAACTCTGAAATTCATCTCAACCGTAAGCTTGCCGAAAAACGCGTTTATCCCGCAATCGATATTACCCGTTCAGGTACTCGCCGTGAAGAACTGCTGACTAAATCTGACGAACTGCAAAGAATGTGGATCCTGCGTAAGATTGTTCACCCAATGGGTGAAACTGGCGCGACAGAGTTCTTGATTGATAAGCTTGGTCTAAGCAAAACCAATGATGATTTCTTTGATGCAATGAAAAACCAAAAACCAAAATAAAGGGTTTCCATTTCGTCACAAAAAACGCTACTTTTAAGTAGCGTTTTTTTTAGTTTTTTTTCCATAACAAATTGGATTCCTTATGAAATTTGATGATTTACGTGACTTTATCGCACAACTCGAAGAGAAAGGCCTGTTAAAACGTATCAGTCAGGAAATTGATCCTAACTTGGAAATGACAGAAATTTCAGATCGAACCTTACGGGCCGGCGGTCCTGCGCTATTATTTGAGAATCCGAAAGGTTTTGATATTCCCGTTCTGACCAATTTATTTGGCACAACCGAGCGTGTTGCATTGGCAATGGGTAAGGATAATGTTGGCGCTTTGAAAGAGGTTGGACAATGGTTGGCTTATTTAAAAGAGCCTGAGCCGCCTAAAGGGATTAAATCGTTATGGGAAAAACTGCCAATATTTAAGCAAGTGCTTAATATGCCGACTAAAAAAGTCAGTTCTCCTGCCTGTCAACAGGTGATCATGCAGGGCGAAGAAGTTGATTTAACCAAGCTGCCGGTGATGACCTGCTGGCCGGGTGACGTTGCACCCTTGATAACCTGGGGCTTAACCATCACCAGAGGGCCTTATAAAAAACGCCAGAATTTAGGTATCTATCGCCAGCAACTGTTAGG
>JBATHQ010000529.1:0-3090 GCA_049667005.1 Psychromonas sp. | reverse complement strand
CCCCATTTTAATACTTCTACGTTTTCACTCTCATCTTTACCCACAGGTGCAGATTCATGAGGCAAATTCGGCATGTTGTAGGCAATCTGTTTGATCTGTTCGGCTAACAATGCAAAATCTTCTTTAGCACGCTCTAAGTCTTCACCTAATACGTTCATTTCAGCACGTATCTGGGTGATATCTTCGCCACGTTTTGCCGCTTCACCAATCTCTTTCGAGCGGCTGTTACGATCAGCTTGTAACGACTCAGTGGTTACCTGCAAAGTTTTTCTTTTTTCTTCCAGTTGATTTAATAACTCAACATCCAGGATATATCCTCGAGAAGCTAATCGTTGTGCTGTTTGTTGTAACTCGTTACGCAAAAATTTTGGATCTAGCATACTGTTTCCTAACTTTTAAAGACTAATATAGTGCCGACATAGGCGGCTAAAAGACAGACCACAACATTTAAGACGATATTAAGGATCGCTTTAAACAATTCACCCTGCTGTAATAGCAGTAAATTATCCATGGAAAATGTTGAAAAGGTTGTTAATGCACCTAAAAACCCGACACCGACTAACGGCCACCAGGGTGATGCTGTAATTGTTTGTTGTTGAATAAGCTGAAAAATACAGCCCATAATCAACGAACCGATGATATTGACCGAGAGTGTAGCAAATGGAAAACCTTTTCCAAAGAGGCTAAGCATGCCAATGCTAATTAAATAGCGTAACGTTGCACCAATTGCGCCACCGCTTGCCACTAATGCGATATTTGTAACTAATGTTTTCATAAAAAAGGCTTATCTCTGTAATAAAATGAATGAATGTTAATCTAAAACTTATTTTTTAGTTGTTAGTTTTTTGTTGTTAGTTTTTAGTTTTTAGTTGTCTAAAAATAATATGTTACTGTTTTTGGGCTGCCTCTTTTTATTTCCATTTTTTATGCAAATAACACATTGATGCGCAAAGCGCATATGCGGACTGAAGGCCGCGGCCCGGATAATACACACATATAGATGAGTAGAATTCTCAGGTTACGACTCTACTCATCGAGATTCTCGATAAGACAACTCGAGAATGACGATCAAAAACGGTGCTGAAGCACACCCTACGTTGATCAGATACAGATACAACAATGCCTGAACCAACGGTTCAAACAGGTATAAAAATATCCAATCCTGCTATTAATGCCTTTTCATTTATTACGAGACAGTGATAATCTTATTGGATCCATTGTTTTCATATTAGGAATCATCGTGTTATCCACTTTAAAAAACCTCTCCAAACAACGCTGGCCCTGGTTATTATTGGCAGCCAGTGCACTCTCTCTTGAACTATGCGCTTTATTTTTCCAGCACGTGATGCTTTTACAGCCTTGTGTAATGTGCATTTACGAGCGTATCCCGATGATCGGCATCATACTGTCAGGTTTGCTGGGTGCCAGTGCGCCGCATAATATTGTGATCCGTTTAAGCGCTTTTTTATTATGGGCAGTCAGTGCCGTATGGGGACTCTTATTGGCGATTGAGCATACCGGTTATCAATTGAATCCATCCCCCTTTGCAACCTGTGATTTTTACCCTAATTTTCCTACTTGGGCTCCTTTGCACGAATGGTTACCGTGGTTCTTTAATCCAACGGGTGATTGTTCTGAGATCGTCTGGCAATTTTTAGGCTACTCCATGCCGCAGTGGTTAATTGTGAGTTTTGCTATCTACATCCTATTATTTGCGGTTGTTGCTTTTTTTGCCTTATTTGGCGATAAAAAGTAACTTTTATTTAGGTACCCCTGCGCTAGCACAGGTTTAAAACCGCAATTAACCATAAAAAAATAGAGCAATTAGTTTTTTATATTTGTATTATTAATAAATGGTGCGCGGTTTTCGGTAAAGCCGCTTTTTTAACATAAACTCCGTGCAGCATTTATTAAAACAAGCTAGCGCTTCTACACTACATTTAACCTTACAAGGGCAAAGAGATGACTGAGAGTGAATTAACACAAGCAGCAACGGAACTATTAAACAGACGTGCCGCGGGTACTAAAGCCGAAAGACTTGATGAAAGTATCCGTCCGATATCATCTGATGATGCATTGCGAATACATCAGCAGATGATCCAGTTGCGCACGGATCAGGTAGGAGGCTGGAAATGCCTGAAGCCAATCGCTGAAGATCAATTTATTGTCGCGCCTATTTTCTCCGATACGATTAAGCAGGGCGAACAATGCGCTTTGTTTGCAGATCGCGGCGTGGTACGTATCGAGCCCGAAATTGCTTTTGTATTAGGTCAGGATTTACCCGCACAGCAGGAAGATTACAGTGACGCGCAAATAGACCAAGCCATTGCCCGCAGTCATATGGCCCTGGAATTAATACAGGGACGTTATGCTGAAAACATCGATGTCCCCTTTAATGAAAAATTAGCCGATGGTTTATTGAATCAGGGTTTATTTATTGGTCCTGAAATTGATAAGTCCGCAGCTTATAGCGCAAGTGAGATAAACATCACTATTAAACAGGGTGAAAAGGTACAGCAGTTCGCAGGTAAGCATCCAAATACCCTGCCGCCGGTGCCTGTTTATTGGTTAATTAATTTCATGAGCAAACGCGGCACCAGCTTTAAAGCGGGTGAAGCGATCATCACAGGCTCTTATGCTGGTGTTGTCGAAGTAGAATTTGATCAGCCAACTGAAATTGAATATGAGAATCTTGGTAAATATACGGTTGAGTTTAACGCTTTAAAATAGCTTTAAAGCGAATTAGTCTAGCGCTTTTTCATGCACATATTTTTGCTTAAAGAGATTTTGATCTGTTTTAAAAGCATTAATACAGGATATGCAGATACAGGATTTACCTTTTAACGCGACCGGAACCAAGTCGGTCAAGGCATCAGGTATCTGCACTGCAAAACACCAGCAGGGTGATTTGCTGCCAGCCATGCAGTTATTTTCAGCATGGCAAAATGGGCATAATTTTTCATTGTTTTCAATCGGTTTATCAAGTGGCATAGACGGTTTCCAGTTTTGTTACAAAAGTATCATAAGTAAGCTTTTCAAATCAAAGCGCAGTTTATATTACTTGGTGCTGAAGCACACCCTACGTTATGC
>JBATHQ010000528.1:0-7546 GCA_049667005.1 Psychromonas sp. | reverse complement strand
CCATTCCCCAGATGGCCATAGCCTGACCGTGACTCTCTTTTGGATAGGTATCAAGTAACACCGCTTGCGATAACGGAATCAGACTTGCGCCAAAGATCCCTTGTAGCAGCCTGAATATGACTATTTGGTTGAGACTTTGAGCGGCTCCACACATCATTGAAGTGACGGTAAATCCGATAACAGAGATGATAAACAGACGTTTACGACCAATGCGTGAACTGATAAAGCCGGTAAGAGGCATAAATATTGCCGAAGCAACAATATAGGAGGTCAGCACCCAGGAGATCTGATCCTGCGTTGCCCCCATACTCCCTCGCATGTGGGGCAGCGCAACGTTTGCAATCGTTGTATCAAGTGACTGCATAACCGCAGCCAGCATCACGGACAGTGTGATAAACAGCCGCTGCATCTTGAGTTGTTGGTAGCTCGGCAGTTCGCGCTCGATAGAGATTGAATGGCTCATATTAGTCAGCCTTAAATCGCGATGCCAAGCAATTTTCGCTTATGACCCGTATCGATTTCAACTATTGCGCTTAAACCTGCAAACAATGGTGGTAATCCATCAAGATTGTCCAGTCGAACGCGTACCGGCACCCGTTGCGTAATTTTAACCCAGTTTCCCGTCGCATTTTGTGCCGGAATGACCGAGAACTCCGAACCTGTTGCAGGGCTGATACTTTCTACCTTGCCTGTCCATTTGAGATCCGGATAAGTGTCAATATAGATAGTCACTTGCTGCCCTTTTTGGATATGGGTTAAATCCGTTTCAGTAAAATTCGCTTCAATCCACGGTTGTTGATTGGCCACCAGCGCCATCGTCGCATTGCCAATGTTCGCATACTGCCCCGGTTTAGGTATCTGGCTTACCACTCCAGACAGGGGAGCACGAACATTTACTCTATCCAGATCCAGTTTTGCCTGGTTTAAAACCGATGCGGCAGCCAGATAACTTGGATGTTCTTCAGCAGGAGAATCGACACTTCCTCCGAGGGTCTCAGCGATACGCTTTAAATCCTGTTTGAGCACCTGAATTCGCTGTTTGGCGATATCAGCCTCCTGTTTAGCATCATCAAACTGGCTGCCGGAAACGAAATTCCTGGCAATCAGACCTTGCTGACGCACCTGCTGTTTTTCTGCAAAAATTAAACGGGTTTTTTCTAACTCAATTTCAGAGAGTTTCTCAAAGTAGCTTGCTTTTAATGCCGCCAAATCAGTACGCACAAGAGAAAGACTTGCCTGCGCTTGAGCAACGGCAACTTCAAAAGAGGCGGGATCAATACGAAACAGTAACTGACCAAGCTCTACTTCCTGATTTTCTGTCACCAGGACCTCTTTAATCATCCCCTTTACTTGTGAACTCACCGGGACTTTATCCGCTTTGACATAGGCATTGTCTGTTTCGACAAAACGACCACCAAGTAAATAGACGATACAGATAGCGACGGTGACTAAAGCGGGAACAACGATTAATAACACAAAACGCTTTTTCCGGTGTGCTGAGTTTGGATTTTTATCTACAACATCACCCGATAATTCGTTACTGCTCATAACTACAACTCCAAAAATTTAAGATGTTAAAACTAAAAAATATTATTCCGCCAGGTTATCGCGCATGGTTTGCAAATATTGAAAGACCACTTCGTGCTGACTCTTTTCTATATGCTCAAAAGCTTTGCTGCGCACCTCTATAATGACCCGATTAATCACGGCCAGTTCCTGCTCGGCATCGGGTAGCAGATATAAAAGATAGGCACGGCGATCTTTTGTATCTGGTCGACGTTCGACCATATTTGCCTCGGCCAATACATCAATCAAACGGGCTAAAGTAATCGGTTTTATATCTAATTTTTCGGCTAATTCAACCTGACGTAAACCTTGCTCTCTTGATATATAAAGCAGAGCCTTTGCCTGAGCAAAAGTAAGACTGGAAACACCTTGAACCTTTTGTTGATAGTTTTGGCGCAGTAAGCGAAAGATATCTGACAGCAAAAAGCCTAGCGGTTCATTTTGTGAATTCACATCGCACCCCTTATAGTAAGCAATGCTTATTATAAGCATGGCTAGTTAAGTTTCAAGCAGATAATGCACAACCGTTTAGTTTTGCAATGTTTCCCGAGATCACCTGTTTATCTGCAATAAACGGATAATTTCAGAGATAAGTTGAGGTTATGTATCCATTAGAAATCGTTGCTTGTTGGAAAAGGGGATTTATTTCATGATGCAGCCATTCTATTTATAAAGAGGGTTTTGGCATGAAAGACATTCTGGAAATTCGCAATGGCGATAAAATAAAAGGCACTTTTTCTCCTGCAGAGATGCAATCAAGATTAGCTAAATTAAGAAAGATGATGGCCGATAAAAAGCTGGATGCAATCTTATTCACTTCATATCAAAATATTAATTATTATAGTGATTTCTTTTATTGTTATTTTGGCCGCTCCTACGGGCTCTTAGTCACGCAAGAACGTTCAGTTACTATTTCTGCAAATATTGATGGCGGGTTGGGTTACCGCCGTAGTTTTGGAGATAACATTGTTTATACAGACTGGAAAAAAGACAACTATTACAGAGCACTGCAATCACTTGTTGGTAACGAAAAACGGATTGGATTTGAGGCTGATCATGTCTCCATTCAGCAGCTTGAGAAACTAAAAGCGGCATTACCGCAAGTGCATTTTTATGATGTTCATCTTGATGTGATGCAGATGCGGATGATCAAGTCAGCAGCAGAGATCGAATTGATTAAACATGGTGCACGTATTGCTGATATTGGTGGTGCAGCTTGTACTGCGGCGATTGCTGAAAATGTGCAGGAGTTCGAAGTTGCGCTGGCAGCGAATGCAGCAATGACACGAGAAATCGCCAGTACCTTCCCACATATTGAATTACGTGATACCTGGACTTGGTTCCAATCGGGGATTAATACTGATGGGGCACATAATTCGCTGACCAGTCGTCATATCCAAAAAGGAGATATCTTAAGTCTTAATTGTTTTCCAATGATTGCTGGCTACTACACTGCATTGGAAAGAACCCTGTTTCTCGATCACTGTTCTGATCAACAGCTGCGCATTTGGAATATTAATTGTGAAGTTCATCGCCGTGGTTTGCAGTTAATTAAACCTGGTGCCCGTTGTTGTGATATTGCCTTGGAACTCAATGAGATATACGCAGGCTATGGGTTACTTGATTATCGTACCTTTGGTTATGGTCACTCTTTTGGTGCGTTAAGTCATTATTACGGTCGTGAGGCTGGATTGGAGTTACGTGAGGATATCACCACCGTACTTGAACCTGGCATGGTCGTTTCAATGGAGCCAATGTTGATGTTGCCAGAAGGTATGCCCGGCGCTGGTGGTTACCGTGAACACGATATATTAGTCGTTAACGAAAATGGTAGTGAAAATATTACCGGTTTTGGTTTTGGCCCTGAACATAACATTATCTAACCGAAATAACCATCGAGGACTATATGAATAAAGCTTATATTAGCGCAGTTCTAACTATATTAATGTGGTCCTCTTTGGCTACCCTTAGTATCTCCATTAACCATTTGCCTTCTCTTTTATCTGTGGGTTTGGTGCTTATTTTGGCTTCAATACCCGGGTTAAAATATTGGCGTCAATGGCGCCTACCCTGGAAGGTGTGGTTAAGTGCTGTCTTTGGAATGTTTGGCTACCATTATCTGCTGTTTGATGCATTTACTCGTGCGCCATCTATGAGCGTTAATATGATCCAGTACCTCTGGCCCCTCTTTATTGTCCTGGGTACACCACTCTTTAGTCAGGCTCGTCTCAATATCGGTCATGTTATCGGCGCTGTGCTCGGATTTGGCGGGGTGATACTCACACTCTCTCAAGAGTCGGTCGCATTTAATTCTACGGACTGGTTTGGTTATAGTGAGGCTTTTCTCGCCGCGCTATTGTGGGCGTTTTATACACTGTCTAATCGTCGTTATATACAGATGCCGTTGTCTGCCGTGGCCGGGTTTTGTCTGATTTCTGGTGTGCTTGCACTTAGCTGTTATTTCTTAACTGCTAATACTGAAGCGGTCACTGTTTCGGCCAGCGACAGCATGGTGATTATACTGCTTGGTCTGGGACCTATGGGGCTGAGTTTCTACAGTTGGGATTATGCTATACGCCATGGTGATCCAAGGTTGGTGGGGGCGCTCGCTTATTTGACTCCTCTGCTGTCGGTGGTGTTTATGGCCTTATTTATACCCGCAGTGACGCTAAAAGCTGTCCATATCGTCACCCTGGCTTTGGTAATTGGTGGCGCGGCATTAGGTCAATATATTGAAAAACGCAAGCAGACTGCGCAGTTAACTATAGTGGCAGGGTTGTGTGATTGAAAACAACAACGTTCTTGTTAATTTAAAGTGTCTATTGCTTAAAATACAATAATCACCTTTTCCTTATTAGTCTCTCTCTTCTTTACTTGCTGATAAGGAATTATTTTTTTGTATAATATTGTTGATATTAAACTGACTTTCAAAAATCTGCGCCTGCTGTTTCATCCAATCAATGAAATGCCCAACTTGAGGGCGTTCAATTAACTTTTTCAAACAAACAAGGTAGACGCCGTCATCTTCTATTACGTGATTGAAAATAGGGACAAGCCGACCTTTCGCTACTTCTCGAGCAACCAGGGCATGCCTTCCTAACGCGACGCCTTGCCCGTCGATTGCAGCTTGAACAACCAAATCTGCCTGATTAAATCTGTTACCGCTATTGTGATCCACACCCTTTATATTAAGCTCTGATAGCCAACGATGCCAGGAGGTGGATAGTTTTGCCTGAGGCAGGGAATCATGAAGCAGTGTTACTTTACTTAAATCTTCAGGCGTTTTCAGAGATACTCTCTTTAATAGCTCAGGACTCGCTACAGGGTATATATAATCGCGAAATAACAACTTCTGCACCATAGAAGGCTGATCACCAATACCGTGACAAATTCCGATATCAACTTCTTCATTGTGGAAATTTGGCTCGGATAAATTAGCCACCAGATTGAGATCTATATTGGGATGGTTTTGATGAAAATCATTTATGCAGGGCATCAACCAGCGACTGGCAAAAGAAGGCATACAGTAAATTTCAAGCCGACGTATTTGTTTACGGGATTCAATGGTATTGACCGTATCTCGAATCTGATTAAGTGCTAGATGCACAGAATGGAAAAGCTGTTCACCATTATCTGTAAGGCGCAGTTGGCGAGGTTTGCGTTCAAATATTTTATAGCTTAAGCATTCTTCAAGCTGGATTATTTTTTGGCTGACCGCACTTTGAGAAACACACAATTCCTGGGCTGCTAGGGTGAAGTTCAAATGGCGGGCTGCACACTCGAAATAACGTAATGCCTCTAATGGTGGTAATCGTGTTCCCAAGTCAACGTCTCACTTATCATTTCTTCATTTGAGTTTAACAAACTTATCTACTTTATATACATACAAGCAATTTCTATGCCAGAGAGTCTTAATGGCCGTTTCTAATGGTCTGAATTAATCGGAATAATAGTGCTACGTTAATCGGTTTTATGAATCGTGTACCCAACCCTCTGAAATTACAAGTAACGGCAGGTTGTGAAGTGACCCTGTTCTATTTTTTATCGGGTTACCTTTCACCTGGCTGCTTATAACAATGCACCTGCATCTTGCATTACGCGCACTTAAATAGATCATTACGAGAGCTTATGCTTTGTGATTAGTAATAAGCGTTTGTTAAGCGGGTGTTAATTGAGGCAGTATATTATACGAAGCTTTTAACCCACTTAATTATCGAGGATCGTTATCATGCAAAAAATACTTTTACCATTGAAGAAAACGCTATTAACAGCCGGTCTATTATGTGCGGCTATTACACATTCAGTTCAAGCCGATTTACTTGATGATATTAAGAAAAAGGGCGAAATAGTTATTGCCACTGAAGCGCGTTATGCTCCTTTCGAAATGCTTGAAGATGGAAAAATAGTCGGTTACGGAAAAGATATTCTAGATGAAATATTAAAGGATTTACCCGGAGTGAAATTAGTCCACTTGGATCTGCCTTTTCAGGGGATTTTAGCGGGACTCACGACGAAGCGCTACGACTTTGTTGCAACCTCTCTCACTATTACTAAAAAACGTATGGAAAATTATGCGTTTACCTATCCTATTTCAACAGCTTCTGTTGCCATGCTGAAACGTAAAGGGGACTCACGAATCATGACGCCTGATGATATGGCAGGTATGGTGATCGGTACCCAGGCCGGTTCTGCACAGCTGGGTGTTATCCATGAGTTTGAAAAAACAAACCTTTTAACAAAGGGGGAAGGTTACAAGTCAATTAAAGAGTTTACCGATTATAACGAGGCCTATGCAGCGTTGGCTTCTCGTCGGGTTGATGTTGTCCCGCAGGCTCTGCCTAATCTGGCTCCAATTATCAAAGAGCGTGCAGATATGTTTGAAATTGTTCAGCCTCCCTTTGGGCCTGCAACTTATTATGGTTGGGTTGGCAGAAAAGATGCGGATTCAGCCACTCTGGTGCAATTCTTTAGTGATGGTATCGAAAAGTTAAACCGTAGTGGCAAGTTGTTAGAATTACAACAAAAATGGTTTGGATTTACGATGGATGTCCCAACAGGAACAGTCCCGGCGCCGATGCATTAAAGCCGGAAAAAGGAGGCTTCTTGCCTCCTGAATGATTTTTACTGTTGAAATGAGAGGATTTCTGAATGAGCGATAATGTGTATGAAAGTGGCCGGCTTAACCTACCCTTTGTAGGATTCTGTACCTTTGCCAAAAGCCCGATGATTGATAACTGGCAAAGTTTCAAAGCGGATTTTGCAGTGTTGGGTGTGCCTTATGATATGGGCTGCCAGTATCGATCAGGAGCCCGTTTTGGACCTCGGGGGATCCGCCAGGCATCAACCCTGTTTTCATTTGGACATGGCGGTGCTTATGATCATGAATGCGATACCCTTTTTTTACAGAAGGATAAAGTCCGTATTGTCGATTTGGGCGATGTCGATATGATTCATACGAATACCGAACGCTGCCTTGAAAATACCGAACGAGCGGTACGCAATATTCTGGACAATCAATCCATTCCGGTGATCCTCGGTGGTGACCACGCGATTACTGCTGCGACAGTAGCGGCCTTTGCGCAACAAGATCCTATTCATATTATTCAGATTGATGCGCATCTGGATTTCGTCGATGAACGTCATGGCGTGCGATATGGCCATGGCAATTGCATGCGCCGTGTGTCTGAAATGGGACATGTGAGCGGCTTAACCCAGCTTGGTATTCGTAATGTCTCCTCATCCAATCAAGGCGACTATCAGGATGCGCGCCACGCAGGTTCAAATATTATTTCTGTACGTCAATTCCGTGAGCAGGGGCTAGATAAGGTTTTAAGTCAAATCCCTGCTGGACAGCGATATTACATCACTATTGATATTGATGGTTTTGACCCTTCTATCGCCCCGGGTACGGGGACCCCGAGCCATGGAGGGTTTAACTATTACGAAATATTGGAATTGCTGCAGCAGGTCTGTCAGAGGG
>JBATHQ010000527.1:0-3061 GCA_049667005.1 Psychromonas sp. | reverse complement strand
GACTTTTAGAGCATTACAGGGTGTCGTAAATGATGATCTACTGAGTTAGTTGCGATTCAGAAAAGATAAAACGGAGCAGTACAATTGACCTTAGCGTCTGACCTTAGCGTCGAAGTTTGACCAAGTTGCAATGGAAATCGGCGTCAAATACCTAAAATACTGCTAGATGCTGATTTTTGCATCTTGAAGTATTATGGATAGTAGTGATTAACACTCTTTTACATAACAGGTATTTATTATGTTATCGATCAGTCAAGTAGCAAAAGAAACCGGGTTATCGGTCAAATCAATCCGCCATTATGAGCAAATAGGTTTGATCAGCCCTCCGCAACGCAGTGAAAATAATTACCGCTATTATCCTGAAGGATTAATTAAACAGTTACATTTTATAAAAAAAACAAAAGATGCGGGCTTTAACTTAAAAGAGAGTAAAGCTTTATTGCTGTTATCTGAGAATAAAAGTCGCAGCAGCGCCGAGGTAAAAGCCATCGCGCAACAAAAAATTGAGGAGTTACAGCAGCGCATCGCGCAGCAACAGGCATTATTAAACAGCTTAAAAGAGATAACCAAGTTGTGCCATGGTGATGCGCACTCAGAATGTGCAATCATTGATGCATTTATTAAAGAGTAGTCTGAACGCCTATTTACTTTGGTATAAGCCACCTCCACAGCTATTAACCACCAGCAGATAAAGTAAAGCCTCAACAGACAACTGTTGAGGCTTTACCTATTTTAGATTTGCCAGTTCGAGGAACTAGTTAATAATTTCGCTCGCCAATATCAAAAGCGTGTGTTGGCATGCTGATACAACTCTTCATACTCTTCTGCCGTGTGCTTCCATGAGAAGTCGGTAGTCATACCATTTTTTATAATCTGACCAAATGCCGGCTTATCGTTACGGTATACATAAGCAGCCCACTGCATTGTATCTCTTAGTGCCGAAGGGTAGAGATCGTAGAATTTAAATCCCGTTGCCGCTTTGATATTTTCAGCAGAGTAGTTGCTTACGGTATCTTCAAGGCCGCCGGTGGATCTCACTATAGGAACAGTCCCATATTTCATACTATACATCTGGTTAAGCCCGCAAGGCTCATATCGTGAAGGCATAACAAAGAAATCTGCACCCGCTTCAACCATGTGGGCCAGTTTATTGTTGTAGCCAATATGGCATCCGAATTTATCGGGATAGGCTTTGGCGTAGGCTGCGATAGCGATTTCCTGCCATTTTTCGCCAGAGCCGATAACAACAAACTGCACGTCTTCCTCTTTTAGCATGCTATCGACGCACTCAATAAAGACATCCAGTCCCTTCTGTGAGGCAAGTCTTGATACGATGCCGTAAAGTGGCACGTCAGCGCGTACTTGCATACCAAACTCTTTCTGCAATGCGGCTTTGCACAGTGCTTTACCGGTTAAATCTGTGTGGGAGAAATTATGCGGGATCAGCTTGTCAGTTTCAGGATTCCACTCCTGAACATCTATCCCATTGATAATGCCGCGCAGTTTACCCTGTACAGCCCGGTGCTGCAGAGGGTGCTCGAGATTAAAACTGTACTCAGGGGAAAGGATCTCTTCTGCATAGGTCGGGCTGACGGTTGTCACCATATCTGCGGTCATTACACCCGCTTTCAGGAAGTTAACTTGATCGTAAAACTCAAGGCAATGGACGTTAAAATAATCCCAGCCAAGTCCGGTCCAGAAAAGGTTAGATTTGCTGAATACTCCTTGATAGCCAATGTTGTGAATAGTGACGATTGATTTTGTGTTGCTGAAATTATCAAATCCGTTGTACAGAGAACTTTTTAAATAGACGCTGCACATAGAGGTGTGCCAATCATTTGCATGCAACACATCAACCTTTAAATCCAGCGCCAACACAGCCTGCATGATTGCTCTGCTTAAAAAGATAAAACGTTCTGCATTATCAGAATATTCCTGTCCTTCCCAATCGTATAATTTCGGGCGGTCAAAGTATTTATTATGCTCTATAAAGTAAAAAGAGAGGTTTTCACTGATTTTATGTCGTCTAATCTGTGCCCATTCCTCATTTCCTTCGCCTAAAGGTACGCCTAACAGTTCACCGACAACTTCGGTATCATCACATTTTTCAGCCATGACCTGCGGATAATAAGGCATAAATACTGAAACATTATGTCCATTTTCTGCCAGTGCGTAAGGTAGTGAATAAGATACATCCGCTAATCCACCCGTTTTAGCGTATGGCGCTGCCTCACTCGTTGCCCAAACTATATTCATTGTTATTACCTCTAATATTTATTTTTAGTCTAATGGAGCCAAAATTTTCTATGTTCAGTCTTTTATTATCTTTCAGATCAAAAAGTTACAGCTTCAATCGCCTTTGCTGAAAGCATTAAATATAAAAATCACCGTGACAGACACTGAAAAATGCGCGAACCCCGCAGGTATATCTACATTTTTAGCGCGATTAACTCATCTCATTTTATAATTTGTGATGCTATTACCTGCATGGAGGGAAAGAGCAGATAGTCATTAATATCAACACTTTTTCTCATTAATAGATCTGTTTATAACACAAAGATAACCTGATAAACATAGAGTTGTACGCAATCAGTGATCAATATTTGATGCGTAAAATGATAAATGAAGAACAGATTAAAATATCTATAAAAAACACGGGCTGAATAAGCGACTACGGCAACTTTAAACCGGGATGATTATCAAGGGTGAGCTAAGGCTGTAAGGCTGTAAGGCGGAAAGGCGAACGAAAAAGCTTTTTAGCTTTCGAGCTTTCCTGCTTTCTAGCTTTCTAGCTTTCCAGCTTTCGAGCTTTCGAGCTTTCGAGCTTTCCAGCTTTCTAGCTTTCCAGCTTTCCAGCTTTCCAGCTTTCCAGCTTTCTAGCTTTCCAGCTTTCCAGCTTTCCAGCTATTTGATTAAAGCACCCGCTCGCCAAAATGAAACACGCAGAACTCACCTTCCTGCATTTTGTACCACTGTTCATTATTAGTTAAAGGACGGGTAGCGATAACGGTCACCACATCTGTATCTGAAGTCTCTTTCTGGAAATCGATAACCATATCTT
>JBATHQ010000526.1:0-3159 GCA_049667005.1 Psychromonas sp. | reverse complement strand
TAATGGATTCATTTAATAAATTAGCGTAAATACCGTTACGCGCAACCAGTTGATCGTGACTGCCCTGTTCGACAATGGCACCTTTTTCCAACACCAGAATCATATCCGAGTGGCGTACGGTACTGAGGCGATGCGCAATGGCAATGACGGTTTTTTCGGTAAACAGGCGCTGCATGGTTTTCTGAATGAGATTCTCTGTAATAGAATCAATCGAACTTGTGGCTTCATCGAGCAGCATCACCTGTCCGCCCTGCGCAACAGCACGGGCAAAAGAGATCAACTGCGTCTGGCCAATGGAAAGATTCGACCCATTTTTATCCAAACAGAAATCGTAAACACCGGGCAGATGCTGAATAAAGCTGTCCGCATAGACATAGCGTGCCGCCTGCTCAACCTGCCCAGATGTGATATGCGGCTTGCCCAGCGCAATATTGAAGTGCACACTCTCTTCGAACAAGTAAACATCCTGCATCATCAGCGAAAATAGATGCATAGAGTCGTCAATCGAAATCTCAGAAAGCTCTAATCCATTTAAAAGAATACTGCCTTCGTAATCCTGATACGTTTTTGAGATCAAACGTACAATGGTCGACTTGCCTGAACCGGTTGAACCGACCAGCGCGATCTGGTGACCTTTTTTCAGCAGGAAGGAAACATTTTTCAGCACATAGGGTAACCCCGCGTTATAACGAAAGCTGACATTTTTAAACTCCAGACTGGTAAATTCTTTTAACTGCGGGGCAACTTTATGTGTCGCTTGTAGGTCACGGCCATCCTCTTCCATCGGCTCAATAAACAGCTCTTCAATATGATCGAAAGCGGCGAATGAACTCTGAATTGAAGCTATTTGCGATGTAAAATCCAAGATCGGCACGAAGACTTTTTCCAGCGTATTGATAAAAGCAATCAACACGCCCAGTGTTAATGTTTGCTGTAGAACCTGCCCCGACCCATACCAGATCATCAGCGCAATGGTGATAGATGTAACACCGGAAATAAATGCAAATAAAATGGCATCGTATTTATTCGCCTTCATCTGGGCGTTTAAAAATTCATCGTTATAGCCTTTGTACTTGCCCTCAACCTGCTCTTCGGCGCGATACAGTTGCACCGTTTTTACGCCATGCAGCGCTTCCTGTAAAAAACCGATACCACGCGCCAAAGCTGAACGGGTGATCCGGTTCATCGCCCGAAGGCGATTACGCACATGCACTGTCAGATACATCACAGGTGGCATAACAACCAATACGATGAGCGTCAACTGCCAATTAATAAACAGCATCATGATCAGCAAAGCAAGAGTATTAATAGAGTCCTTGACCAAGCCGACAATTGACTGAACAAAAGACTCACCGATAGTTTCCAGATCACTGGTTAAGCGCGACAGCGTGACACCCGTCGGCGTGTTATCAAAATAACTGCGGGGCAACTTCAGGACACGGGCAAATAGCGCAGAGCGCATATCGGCAATGGCGTACTGACCGGTTTTTCGTAAGTTGTACGAGTAAGTTGCATCAACGACATAGTTTATAACCAGCACAAGCAACAGATAGCAGATATGTAGCCACAGATCATTCATATTCCCCTGCACCAGATGGACATCAATCACCTGAATAATCAGCCACGGAAAGAGCAGACTGGTGATCACAGAAAGCGGTAACATGGCGATGCCAAGCAAAGCCGAGGCTTTGTACTTTTTGACGAAGCTGAAAAAGTGCTTTAAGTAATAAAGGTCAACCGTCTTTAACATGCTTTGGCCTCCGTTTCATTCTGCTGCAACTGCCAGGTTTGATAATAATAAGGACAGGTTTTTAACAGCGTTTCATGGCTACCTTTAGCGATCAGCTTACCCTCATTGAGCACCATAATTTCATCCATATATTCAAGCGCACTAACACGGTGAGAGACCACCAAAGCCGATTGCTTTTTCAGTCGAGTAAACAGTCCGCGGAGAATTTTCCGTTCAGTTTCATAGTCTACAGCCGAAAGTACATCATCCAGAATGATCAAATCACTCGGCTTGAGCAGTGCACGGGCAATGCTTAGGCGCTGTTTTTGACCACCTGACAGCATAATGCCCTTTTCGCCAACAAGCGTCTGGTCGCCTTTGTCAAAACGGGAAACATCGCCGGCTAGCTGACTCAGTTCAAGTACCTCATCAACCTGATCTTTAGGCGTATCTGCATCACTACCAAAGCGAATATTCTCCTCTATGGTTGCTGAAAATAAATAAGGGTGCTGGGTCACCGTTTTTATATAGCGACGTAACTCTTTACGGGCAAAAGTTGTCACATCCTGATCGCCAAGAAAAACAGTGCCCGCCGGTAGATCAAGGTGGTGGTTCAGACAATTCACCAACGTTGTTTTACCCGCACCGATACTGCCAAGTACCCCCACTTTTTTACCCGCAGGAATATCAAAGCTGATGTTATCGAGAATTAATCGCTGATCACTTTTATAGCGGAAACTTAGGTTTCGTACAGAAAGTGTCTTGCCCTGCAACTGATCAATTTCCGGTTGAGAAAGAGGTGTTGCATCCTGCTGTGGAATTTGTGCATTTAAAATCCTCTGCACACTTTCAATACTGGCCATGCCGCGCTGATAAATGGTGGCTATCCTGCCTAATTGCATTAACGGCAAAGCCAGCAATACCGAATAGGAGAGAAAGGCGGTAATTTCACCAATCGTCAGCTTCTGCTGCAAAAGCATGTAACCACCAAGACCAAGGATCAGAATTTTCATCAGGTTATTGGCATAGTCCAGAACGGGCATAATAAATGTTTGAATACGGGTGATCTTCATTCTGCAACGCAGCAAAAGTTGATTGCGTTTTTCCACTTCAGCCTGAACCCAAGGTGACATCTGCTGGTTTTTAATCAGGTCGATACCGGACAAAAAATTCATCAATTGAGCCGAGAGCTCCTGCAAGCGATGCAAATATTCTGCATTCAGTTTTTTCATACGCTTAAAGCCAACACGAAAAATCACAAAAGCAATGGCAATGGGAATCGCCGAATAGAGCGTCAGCTCAGGTGAAATACGCCACATCCAAATGGGCGTTAACGAAAGCGCAAACAGCACATTAGTAAGCTGTAGAATACCTGTACCGAACATCAACCGGACACCGTTGAGATCATTATTAAGGATTGAAATGAGGGT
>JBATHQ010000525.1:0-2436 GCA_049667005.1 Psychromonas sp. | reverse complement strand
GTGTGTATTTGTGTTAGTAATAAAAACATAACAGCTTATAGATCCCACTATGCATTAAAAAAGATGACATCTATTTATTTTAAATTAATTTTGACAATATTATATTTTCCTCATACAATCAACTTGTTATGTAACAATCAACTAAAATCGCAATTTCAGATAGATGGCAAAAAACCTCCTATCTTTTTTTTATAATATTATCTAACTCCTTAATTTATTTAATAGATTAAAATCAGAGCAAAATAACCTGCAAGGTGACACAATCAGTTGGATAAACTAACTAACCATGTCATACATTCCGGCATAGTTTTACTACAGGTTTATTAGAAGCAGGCACAGATTTGTACAATATTCAGGAGTTGCTTGGGCATATCACAGCAGCACTACAGAGATTTATTTAAACGTTGTTGGATTGAATGAGTGCGGTATTATCAGTCCGGTTGACGCTTAGTGATAGGGTCTTAAGCACTTCTCGGGACAAGGTGAGATTAACAGAAAAGGTTAACTGATCAATAAAGGGGTGAAAACACCCCTTTATTAGACATCATGACTTGATGCAGAAAACTAGAAAGGCATTTTGAAACCAGGAGGTAATTCCATGCCGCCGGTTATGCCGCTCATTTTAGTTTTATTCACTTCTTCAACACGGCGTACCGCATCGTTCATTGCTGCGGCGATAAGATCTTCAATCATCTCTTTATCGTCTTCCATCAGGCTCGCATCAATGTCGACTTTACGTACATTGTGGTTACCCAACATGGTCACTTTCACCAGACCCGCACCTGACTCACCAATGACTTCAGTATTGGCGATTTCAGCTTGTGCTTTTTTCATATTTTCCTGCATCTCTTGGGCTTTTTTCATTAAATCGCCCATGCCTGCTTTATTAAACATATCTCTTCTCTTTTTTGTAGATTAACATTGTAAATATATTATCAGATTATAACGGTATGATGCTATTTTCATAGATCTTTGCGCCGTATTCACTGACAAAAGTTAAGATGTTCTGATCTTCTTTAATCGCTAATTTCGCATTATTCAGATAGCGTTGATAAATAGCCAGTTCCGATTCCAGCGCGGTTAACTTACCACTGACCTGACCAACTTCAATATACATGCTCAATTGTTCCCCATAATAGGCTTTTAATTGCGCCTCTAATTGGCTGCACAATTGATGGTTATTGAGTAGATGCTGCTGCTCGGGTTTCAAGGTTAATAGGATTTGCTGCTCAGTTAGCTGCATTACACTGTTTTTAGCCAGCAATTTAACTAATCCCACTAACTGCATTTTCTGAATGGCAATGGCCCAGGGATCGGTGAGTTTATCGGCAACATATTTTGCCGGATCAATCTCTTCCGTTTGTTCAATCACTTCATCAACAAAACTATTATCCGCCGAAAATTCACGCTGTTGCTCTGGTAGTTGCTGAACTGCAGTTGCCGTCACTCTTTGATCTTGACTATTCTGCGAGCTGTTTTCGACGCTATTGTTATCCTTAAAATCAGCTGTAAAAGGTTCACTTGAAAACGCTTCAGGCTGCTCCCGGTAGTCATCATCTGCGGCAAAGCCATCATCCTGATAGGCTTCAATAGGGATCTGCTCCGGATAGCCTGTATCATTTTCCGAGGTTGATAAAAAATCATGGTCATTAGCAGTGGCGCGGGTAGCGGCATTACTAGTGGTATGGGTAGTGGTATTGTTATGACCACCTGTATTTCCGGATTCAAGACCTTCATGCAGATCGTCAACACTGCTGTGCTGTGTAGTTTTGAGACTTAAATCAGGCTCTGTTACGTGGCTCTTTGCCGGTAAACTACCCTGCTCCGGCAGCTTGTCTGCGACAACTGTTGCAGTTTGATTAACTGTTGTCGCCTGGGACTTTTTTTCCGCTTCTCGCTTTAAACGGTGGCTGCGCAGCATATTACGGGAATGGGTAACCTGCGCAAGCGGATCGTTTGTATCATCCGTCGGACCTTGCTGTTTTTGCGGCTCTGGTTGCACTGTTTGTTGCGCTATGGGTTGTTCGTCTGTTTCCTGCACGACTGATTTTATTGCTGGGGCCGGTGATTGTTGTTCAGACAAAGCAAGCGATTGTTCAGCTTCAGTTGTTTGAGCCTTTGCACTTGGTTGCGCTTCTGCTCTTGGTTGCGTTTCTTGGCTTGAATTACCCGTTGCCGTTGTTACCTGATCTGCTCCACACTTTGCAGTTGATTGCGGAGGGCTTTGCAAATCAAGGCTAGCAACCTTACCCAATTGCTGCTCATCTAAACTGATATAATTAGCAGGCTTGAACGCCAGCAGACGCATGACCGTCATCTCTAATGCAATTTTACCATCGGGCGCAAAAGCAAAATCTTTATAACCCTGCAGGGCTATCTGATAATAAAGCTGCACCTCTTCCGGGCTAAGGCGCTCAGCCAATAATTGTACCGCGG
>JBATHQ010000524.1:0-1652 GCA_049667005.1 Psychromonas sp. | reverse complement strand
TTGCTGCTTGTGCTGAAGTTGCTAATAATGCAGAGATGATTGCTGGTAAGATTGCTTTTTTCATAGTTATTTCCTTTGTTTTTATAATTCAACTCTGTTACAAAAATCCTTTGATAACAGTATGTTCCTACTGCAGTGCAGTAAAAAATGGCCGCTTTATTGTGTTATAAATTACGACCGGTCCGTTCCGTTATTCCATAAAGCAAAAACCGCGCCAACTAAGTCTGGCTGGATCGTGCAACAAAAAAATTACCCAATAATTACTTACAAAACAATAAGATACGATACTTTCGTGATCTGCTTAACATTTTTCAAGGAAATTTAAAAAAAAGCAATAAAATGTGACGTGGATCTACATGGTGCATGAAGATCAATAATGGTGCGCCGGGGGGGGCTATTTATTAGGCTGTTTTGATAAACAGCCATAAAACCAATCGACTAAAACAGCAGCACAGCGAGTCTTGCGGCAAATAACAGCAGTACTACGCCCATCACCCGCTCAAAAAGATAACCGTGGCGAATAAATTTGCTGCGCAACCTGTGCTGGGAGAAGAATATTGAGACCAGTAAGAACCACAGTGCGGTGGTAAGCGACAGCCAGATGCCGTAAATGCTTTGCACGGCCAGCGGCGTATTAATGCTGACTACGGTGGTAAAAATAGCTAAAAAGAACATGGTCGCTTTAGGGTTTAATACGTTGGTCATAAATCCGAGCATAAAAGCGCGTTTATGATGGTTTGGATCGACATCAGTCGTCACTTGTACTGTGCTATTTTCCGGCGCTTTGCTGCGCAGCATTTTAAAACCTATATAGGTCAGGTATAACGCCCCCACAATTTTGGCGACCATAAATGCCGTTGTCGACTGAGTAATAATAAAACCGATGCCCAGTAAGGTGTACAGAACGTGCATCGAGATACCCGCCCCTATCCCTAAACTGGTGATCATGGCTGTTTTACGTCCAAAGCTTATACTCTGGCGCACAATAACCGCAAAATCGGGGCCCGGAGAAATAACAGCAAGAAAGTGAATTAAGCTAAGCATTAAAAATTCATGAAGGTAAAGTGACATGAGGGTTATTCCAAAATAATCAAAGAACTGTGTGCAAGGGGAGAGTATATTCAATTCTTTAGAGAGAATGAATGATTAAAAGGATTAACTATGGTGACAGTTGCTGATTTTCCTGTGCCTTTATTAGGTTTTGCCGCCTTTAGCGGTACCGGGAAAACGACTTTACTGGAAAAATTAATTCCCCTGCTGGTTGAGCAGGGGCTTCGCGTGGCGCTGGTTAAACACAGCCATCATGATATCGAGATGGATAAACCCGGTAAGGACAGTTACCGGCTGCGCAAGGCAGGCGCGTCACAGGTAGTGTTGGCCGGAACTCAGCGCTCTATATTGTTCTGCGAATATGGCGAGAAGAGGGACAGCGAACTGCATCAGCAATTAGCCTTATTACAAACAGATGCTTTGGATTTGGTGCTGGTGGAAGGTTTCCGTGATCAACCCTTTAATAAAATTGAGCTGCACCGCTGCGAACTGGATAAACCTTTTTTGTTTAAAAACGATGCCTCGATTATTGCCGTTGCCTGCGATAACAAGGTGGAAAATTGTGATCTGCCGGTATTGGATCTTAATAATCCGGCGCTGAT
>JBATHQ010000523.1:0-35547 GCA_049667005.1 Psychromonas sp. | reverse complement strand
TAAGCTGCTTTAAAATACGTGCAGCGCGGGGCTGATCTCCTGCCAACAGGCTGTCAATCCATTGAAATAAGCTAAAGTGATTGTGGCTGGTGATACTTTGCTCAACCTGCTGCAAGGTGAGATGTTGTTTGGGGTATAACAATGCGAGTTTTTCAAACTCTTGCCTGGCGGCTAATAAGTTACCTTCAAAATGCAGGCACAGATAATCGATGACATCTTTATCTGCATGCAACTCTAATGCTTTTAGACGTTGAAAAATCCACTGCGGGAAACGATGAGCAAGCGGTAGGTTTGTTGTAACAAAAATACCTTGCTGCTCTAATGTCTTGAACCATACGTTGCTCATCTGTTGGTTGCTGAGTTTAGGACCCTGTATAACCAATAGGATGTCCGGATGTAATAACGGGGTGATTTCACGTATGAAAGCGCTATTCTCCTTGTTTGTTTTGCTCAGCGTTAACACTATTATTTTTTTGTCAGAAAAGAGAGAGAGACTTTGAAAGTGAGAAAAAATAAGATCACTTTCAAACTTCCCATCCAGGCTGAAACTCAACTTTTCCTGATAGCCCTGGTTTTTCGCTGCTTTTTCAACTTGCTCAAGTGCTTCCAAACAAAGCAGAGCTTCATCACCAAAAATCAAACAGCAGGGGGGGAGCTTTTGCTTAAGGTGCTGCTGCAATTGTTCCGGGTAAATACGCATCTTTTAGCGTCTGTTTTGGATGCTAAGCATAGTGGAAATAATATTATCGGCAGCAATAGTGCGCAGCTCTTTGGTTAATATCTCCTCTTCACGGGATTTTGCCAGCGCTTCTGACGCATTTTCAATAAAGTCACGGTACAGGTTTACCGAAAAGTTTTGCGTTTTGTAACCTGGCGATGATAAGGAGTAGTCAACATTATAACTCATCTCTTTTTCCGCATTTTGTGCATTCACATAAAGCGAAATAATACGTGACGAACGTCGTTCTGAATTGACTTTTAATGTAGGGAGATCGGCTTCCGGTTGATTGATCACTTCAATTCCTGCGCCACGCAGACGTAGTTTAATAGCTCGTGTTAACTCATCGTTTGAATTGCTGCTCTGCAAATAAATCTTAGGGTACTTGTCAATGAGGCCGTCATTATTTTTCAGATGAAAGCCGCAACCACTGAGGGACACAACGGACAATAACAGCAAGGCGATTCGAATGTAAAAAGCTTTGAGAGATGTGGATTGCATATTAAGCCTTTTATTTAGTGGCATGGGGGTTACCGGCGGAGCGTTATTTTGCTCCATCCGGCAGCCAGTAGGGGTGTTACTGTTAGTTAGCTACTATATTCAATAGCTTGCCAGGAACATAAATGATTTTACGAATGTTTTTCCCATCTGTAAATTTACTGACGTTTTCATCTTCCAGTGCCAGCGCCTGCACCGATTCCTGCTGTGCATCTGCCGCAACAGTTAACTTCGCACGTAACTTACCATTTACCTGAACGACGATTAGTTTTGAATCTTCAACTAAGGCGTTTTCGTCAACCACTGGCCAGGGCGTATTTAATATCTCATCTTGCTGGCCTAATGCTTCATATAACTCCGCACAGATATGCGGCGCAATAGGTGAAAGCAGTTTAACCGTTGCGACCAACGCTTCTTGTAAAATGGCGCGATCCTGCTCTGCTTCAGTCGGGGCTTTAGATAATTTATTCATTAACTCCATGACCGCTGCAATCGCTGTATTAAAGGTTTGACGACGGCCTATATCATCGGTCACTTTGGCGATAGTTTTATGCAGTTCACGACGCAGTGCTTTTTGTTCGTTGCTATGAGATTGAAGATCTAAATCCGCAACTTCACCTAATGCAATATGATCAAATGCGACTTTCCAGAAACGTTTTAAGAAACGCAGAGAGCCTTCCAGTGCAGAATCTGACCACTCCAGAGTTTGATCGGCTGGTGCGGCGAACATCATAAATAAACGTACGCTATCTGCACCGTATTTATCAATCATCACCTGCGGATCGATACCGTTATTTTTAGACTTGGACATTTTGCTCATGCCGTCATAAATAACCGCTTTTCCATCCAGCGTTTTAGCAGCAATCACTTTACCTTTAGCGTCTGTTTCAGTGATAACATCATTAGGTGAAACCCAAACTTTACCGCCTTTCTCATCTTCATAATAATATGCGTCAGCTAATACCATGCCTTGGGTCAACAGCTTTTTATAGGGCTCGTCGCAGTTAACCAAGCCGAAATCACGCAGTAATTTATGGAAGAAGCGCGAGTATAAAAGGTGCAATATAGCGTGTTCAATACCACCAATATATTGATCAACCGGTAACCAGTAATTGGCTTTCTCAGGATCCAGCATTTGATCGTCACTTTGTGGTGAGCAGTAACGAGCGTAATACCAGCTTGACTCCATAAAGGTATCAAAGGTGTCTGTTTCATGAAATGCAGGTTGGCCATTATAAGTTGTTTTTGCCCACTCAGGATCGGCTTTAATAGGTGAAACAATACCGTTCATCTGCACGTCTTCCGGCAGTATCACGGGTAGTTGATCTTCCGGCACGGGGACAACAGATCCATCTTCCAGGTTTAACATTGGAATTGGTGCGCCCCAGTAACGCTGGCGGGAAACGCCCCAGTCACGTAAACGGAAGTTAACTTGGCGTTTACCTTTATTTTCGCTAACCAATTTAGCTTCTACGGCATCAAATGCGGCTGTAAAATCCAGTCCGTCAAAATCACCAGAGTTAAAACAGATCCCTTTTTCAGTGTACGCTTCAGTTGTTACATCAACATCACAATCCGCGGGTTTAATAACGGCTTTAATCTGCAGGCCATATTCTTTAGCGAATTCATAATCGCGTTGATCATGTGCAGGTACTGACATAACTGCACCAGAGCCATAACCCATCAGTACAAAGTTGGCTGTCCAGATTGGCACTTCTTCACCTGTGATCGGGTGAATAGCTTTAAGGCCGGTATCAACACCTTCTTTGTCCATCGTGGCAATTTCAGCTTCCGCTAATTTAACGTTTTTACATTTTTCACAGAACGCGGCTAATGTTGGATTGTTTTTAGCGGCTTCAAGCGCTAAAGGATGCTGCGCGGCAACGGCAACATAGGTCACCCCCATTACGGTATCAGGACGGGTTGTGTAAACAGAGAATGACTGATCTGTTCCACTGACTTTAAAGTCCATCTCGATACCTTCAGAGCGGCCAATCCAGTTACGCTGCATAGTGCGCACTTGTTCAGGCCATTCTTCAAGCTGATCTAGATCATCCAGTAACTCTTGTGCATAGGCTGAAATTTTAATAAACCACTGCGGGATCTCTTTTTGTTCGATTAGCGCACCAGAGCGCCAACCGCGACCGTCGATTACCTGCTCGTTGGCAAGTACAGTCTGATCAACCGGATCCCAGTTAACCGTGGCCATTTTTTTGTAAACTAACTCTTTTTCATACAGTTTTGTAAAAAACCATTGTTCCCAGCGGTAATAGTCTGGCTGACAGGTTGCCAGTTCACGGCTCCAGTCATAGCCAAAACCTAACTGTTTAAGCTGGGTTTTCATATAGGCAATATTTTCGTAGGTCCAACCGGCAGGTGCTGTGTTGTTTTTAATCGCCGCATTTTCTGCAGGTAGGCCAAATGCATCCCAGCCCATAGGTTGCATTACATTCTTACCTTGCATACGTTGATAACGGGAAACAACATCACCGATAGTGTAATTACGTACGTGGCCCATGTGCAATTTTCCACTTGGATAGGGAAACATTGATAGGCAGTAATATTTTTCTTTGGAAGGATCTTCGGTCGCTTTAAAAGATTGGTTTTTGTCCCATATGTCCTGGAATTTGTTTTCAATCGTTTTAGGGTTATATAACTCTTGCATCTTAATTCTGCCTGACAATAATAAATGAATTTTTTACCCAAGTCGTGTTGGGCCTCAATAGGACGTAAGGATACAGGAGCGAAGACTTAGCAACAATAACTATGAGAAAGAAGGACCTAGTTTTAAACTTTTATGCAGCATTTTCATCTTGTTGTGGCGTTTATTTGCTCAGTTTGTTGGAATTATAAGCGAACAGTTCGATTTGTTATTTTAAGCTTTGCATGTTCAGACGATAGTCTGTACTATTTTCGTCGTTCCGGAGGGGTGGCAGAGCGGCTTAATGCACTGGTCTTGAAAACCAGCGAGGGTTAATAGCTCTCCGAGAGTTCAAATCTCTCCTCCTCCGCCACATTAAGAAAAAACCCACTCTCTGCAGTGGGTTTTTTCGTTTTTACAGCAAAAAACTTTATCCCTCTGTTTTAATAGCAATCCTGTCCTGCTTAGATCATTCCATTTAAAAATATTGCCAACTTCCCGTTAAAATACTCAATAAAGCGATTGATCCTGAAATTCTCCATGTAGGAAAAATTATCTTCCTTTATATTCCACTCGCTAACGACTAACGACTAACCGCGAACCACTAACAACTGCTTTTTGACTTGGATAATATTAAAAAACAATCAATTTGACTGTTGTTTATTCACTTTGGTGTTTTTCTAGGCAAACAGCCGTTTTTTGTTATTTTATGCTTTACAAGTTAAACCGATAGTCTGTATTATCGCCCCCGTTCCGGAGGGGTGGCAGAGCGGCTTAATGCACTGGTCTTGAAAACCAGCGAGGGTTAATAGCTCTCCGAGAGTTCAAATCTCTCCTCCTCCGCCACATTAAGAAAAAACCCACTCTTTGCAGTGGGTTTTTTCGTTTCTGAGCATCCTCCCTTATAGAACTCTATTATCAAAAACTATTTAAATATCGAACCACCTTGTTGTACATCAATATATTTTTTTGTATGTTATGTACCTAAACTACTGCAGAATACAAATTCTTGCATCTTACCGTGGTTTAGAGATAGCTATGCGTTTTTGATTGCGTTATTGTGTTTATACCAAATCCATTAATTTTACATTCATTTATGCTTGTTAAAATGAATGCTAGCATTGTTATTGATTTGATTACGAACGTCCTGTTCTCCACCACTGCGTGGCCAGCTAAAGCTGTTCAAAATCGTTCCATACGATTTTGTGAAATTAGGCGTGTAGTTACTGGAATCAAAGCCTTGCTTTCATCCATTTTCCCGGCGCCTAAATAGAACATCTAATTAGTAGAATTGGTATTATCCCTATTACCATAAGCCTTAAATGGAAAGCTATTCAGCGTTGTTTGCGTGCTGAATGGTCGCTTATAAACTGTTTAAATTTTAGCTTAATGTTCTAGCGGGGCGCTGAGCATTAGCGGAGAAATTTCGTGATTAATATCCTGTTGGTCGATGACCATGAATTAGTTCGTACAGGGATTCGCCGTATCATTGATGATGTTCGAGGCATGAAAGTTATTGGAGAAGCAGAAAGTGGTGAAGAAGCGGTAAAATGGTGTCGCCAGAATCAAGCCGATGTCATTTTAATGGACATCAATATGCCCGGCATTGGTGGCTTGGATGCGATGCACAAAATTTTACGTATTAATGAAGATATCAAAATAATAATGCTCACGATGCATACTGAGAATCCTTTCCCTACGAAAGTAATGCAGGCGGGAGCTTCTGGTTATATCAGCAAGGCAGCTGGTCCCAATGAAGTACTGAGTGCGATTCGCTCTGTGCATGCCGGACAACGTTATTTAGCACCGGAAATCGCGCAGCAAATGGCGCTATCACAAATATCGCCAACCTCTGATGATCCTTTCGGCGTGCTTTCTGAAAGAGAGTTGCAGATCATGATGATGATCACCAAAGGGCAACGCGTCGTGGACATTTCGGAACAACTTGGTCTGAATACAAAAACAATCAATAGCTACCGTTATCGTTTATTTGAAAAATTAGGGGTAAATGGTGATGTGGGTTTGACGCATTTGGCGATACGCTATGGCATGCTTGATACAGACCTGCTGTGATCCGTTACACATAGACAATGCTAATATTGCCGTTAGATCGATATTACGCATTGTTCATTGCTGCTCTAAGACAGGTTGTGTTTTTATATGAGTGTCTTTTGCGCTAAAAGTTTCTTAAATACGGTCACCACAGAGCCGGGTGTTTACCGTATGTTTGAACAACAGACCGTGATCTACGTTGGCAAAGCAAAAAATCTTAAGAAACGTCTCAGCAGTTATTTCAGTCTTACCCAGAAACACCCCAAAACACTCGCTTTAGTAAGCCATATCGACCGTATCGAAGTCACTGTCACGCACACAGAAACGGAAGCATTGATCCTCGAACACAATTTTATCAAGCAGTACAAACCTAAATACAATGTTTTGTTACGTGATGATAAATCCTATCCTTATCTGTTTTTAAGTGCGCATAAACATCCGCAATTAACCTTAGTGCGTTCGCAAAATCGCAAACGCAAGGGGCGTTATTTTGGTCCTTATCCAAGTGGCGGGGCGGTGAGAGAAAGTCTGCATTTAATGCAAAAGCTATTTCCCATACGCCAGTGTGAAGACAGTTATTACAGTAATCGCTCCCGCCCCTGTCTGCAATATCAATTGAAGCGTTGCCTTGCACCCTGCGTCAATGCCATGTCGGAAGATGAATATGCGCATCAAGTTGAATTAGCCAGTGCTTTTTTACAAGGTAAAAGCCAGCATGTGATTAACCAACTGGTAACGGAAATGGAAGAGGCCAGCAGCGCGCTTGAATTTGAGAAAGCAGCAATACGCCGGGATCAAATTCAATCTTTAAAAAAAGTGCAGGAGCAGCAATGGGTAAGCGGTGATATTGAGCAGTTAGATGTAGTCGGTTTTGTTTATGAGCAGGGGATTGCCAGTGTTCACCTGTTATTTGTTCGGCAGGGGCGTATATTAGGCAGCCGTAATTATTTCCCTAAAATTCCTAAAAATTCCAGTCAAGATGAAGTATTAAGCGCATTTTTAAGTCAGTTTTACCTGTCCGGGCAAAACGGCCGCGCAATACCGGGGGAAATTTTGCTGAGTGACGATTTTGCTGAGCGTGTTATGTTTAGCGAGCTTTTTAGTGAATATTGCGGTTACAAAACCACCCTGAAAACAGAGGTGCGCGGTGAGCGGGCCAAGTTTGTCAAGCTGGCTCACAAGAATGCTCAGATAGCCTTACAGACCTACCTCAACCAAAAAAATAATATAATAGATCGCTATCGGTTATTGGAAGAGAAATTAGACTTAAGTACACCGATCCTGCGCATGGAATGTTACGATATTTCCCATATGATGGGGGAAAAAACCGTGGCATCTAGTGTGGTCTTCAACCGCGATGGCGCCAAAAAATCGGACTACCGGCGATTTAATATTAGTGGTATTACTCCGGGAGATGATTACGCAGCGATGGGGCAAGTTCTCGCGAGGCGTTTTAAAAATCCGCAGGAAGCTGAAAATATCCCGGATATTATTTTTATTGATGGTGGATTGGGACAATTAAATCAGGCTGAAAATATTATCAGTTCGCTTGAAGCAAACTTTAATGGTAAATACCCCCTGCTAATTGGTATTGCTAAAGGAGTGACCCGCAAGGCTGGATTAGAAACACTGATTTTAGCGGGCAGCCATGAAATAATTGAGTTGAATAGTGACTCTCCCGCATTACATTTAATACAACAAATTCGTGATGAGTCGCATCGTTTTGCTATTATGGGACACCGTCAACAACGTGATAAAAAAAGAAGAACCAGTACATTAGAGAGTATCGCCGGTGTGGGGGCTAAACGTCGCCAGGCTTTGTTAAACCATTTAGGTGGTTTACAGGGGGTGATTGCTGCAAGTATTGATGAATTGCAGAAAATTCCCGGCATAAGTCATTCTTTAGCTGAAACAATTTATGAAGCATTGCACAATTGATCGGAATAACATATCAATAATCATAAATTCTTGTTAAGAATTTGCAAAATGAAACAATAAAATGCAAAAATAGCTTATATTTAAGTTAGTTGAAACTATACAAACCGTATTTCCAAGTGAATTGGGGATAGATACTCAAAGGATACTTTAATGTTAAACATCCCCAATATATTAACGGGCTTTAGAATTTTTTTAATTCCCATTTTTGTATTATTTTATTTCTTGCCAGTCGCCTGGGCTGGTTATGCGGCGGCAATTATTTTTCTTACTGCCGGGCTGACTGATTATTTGGATGGTTACCTTGCTAGAAAACTCGATCAGCATACTGCCTTTGGTGCATTTTTAGATCCCGTTGCCGATAAAATAATGGTTGCTGTTGCACTCGTGATGATCGTAGAACATTACGCGGTTATTTGGATAACGATTCCTGCGATGGTGATGATCTGTCGTGAAATAATTATTTCCGCCTTGCGAGAATGGATGGCTGAACTGGGGGAAAGAGCCAGTGTTGCTGTGTCATGGTTAGGAAAAGTGAAAACGGCTGCACAGATGGCTGCGCTTTTTTTACTGATTTGGCAGTATTCAGTTGAAATGGAATGGCTCGGTTTTATTTTATTATATGTTGCTACAGGATTGACGCTTTGGTCTATGGTGGCTTATTTGAAAGCGGCTTGGCCCGCGCTAAGTAAAAATGCATAACCATTCGTACATTAAAACAACGCTTCGTTTAAAAAATCGGCGAACAGCTCGGCAGCAATAAAAAAAGTGTTAAAGTAGGTTGACTCGCTTCAGATAATCATTAGAATGCGCACACATCGACAGGGGATTTAGTTTACTAAGCAACCTCGAGATGATAGTTTAAATGTGATGCGGTACTAGCTCAGTTCGTTAAGGCCAACCTTGATAAGAATTGACTGGAGTTACGAGTTAGCTCGTGATTATTAAACTGTAAACAATGTGATGCGGTACTAGCTCAGTTGGTAGAGCACGACCTTGCCAAGGTCGGGGTCACGAGTTCGAGTCTCGTGTACCGCTCCAAATTTGAAGTGATAGGTGTTCAATTCTTTGAGCACGACCTTGACCGTAACAGTCGGGGTCATGAGTTGTTTTTTAGTCTCGTGCAGCGCTCCAAAATTTAAATTATATTGGCGGAATGGCAGAGTGGCCATGCAGTGGATTGCAAATCCATCCATCTCGGTTCGACTCCGGGTTCCGCCTCCACTTTTAAATTTTTGCCCGGATGGTGGAATCGGTAGACACAAGGGATTTAAAATCCCTCGCCTTATGGGCGTGCGAGTTCAAGTCTCGCTCCGGGCACCAGTTTGAGAAAGCTTCAACATATGTTGAAGCTTTTTTTTGCTTTTGAAAAAGTAATATCATTCCGCATAATGAAATAGACAATAGTAGGAAGCGTCTTACTATTATATAAAATGTATCCACCATCAATGTAGGGTGTGCTCCGCGCACCATTTGTACGGGTTGCATAAATATCAGGCAATAAAAAAGACACTTAATGTGCCTTTTAAAATATGTCCTGTCGGTTTTCCTGTTTTTTACTCTACTTCGCCACAGAAACGATAACCTTCACCATGAATGGTGGCAATGATTTCAGGCGCATCGGGAATACTTTCAAAATGTTTACGGATGCGGCGAATGGTGACATCCACTGTGCGATCATGTGCTTTTAATTCCCTGCCAGTCATTTTCATTAACAGATCCGCACGCGTTTGAATTTTGCCTGGATTTTCAATAAAATGTAAAATTGCTCTGAATTCACTGCGCGGTAATTTAAATATCCTACCAACAGGGCTAATTAATGAGCGACTATCTATTTCCAGTGTCCAACCATTAAATTTATAGTTTTCCACTTTTTTACGTACTTCTTCAAAATAGATATTATCCTGCATAGTACGAGTTAATAGATTACGTGCACGAATCGTTAATTCACGAGGATTAAAGGGTTTAGTGATGTAATCATCTGCACCAATTTCCAATCCTAATATTTTATCGACTTCATTATCACGACCGGTTAAAAAAATAAGCGCAATATTTTGATGTTCACGTATCTCTCTGGCTAACAATAACCCATTTTTACCGGGTAAATTAATATCCATAATAATCAGGTTAATATTATTGTCTTTGATGGCCTGGTGCATCTCATTACCATCATTGGCTTCTAAAACGTTATATCCTTCCGCTTCAAAGACACTTTTTAACATATTACGTGTGACTAACTCATCTTCGACAATAAGTATGTTCGCTGTTGACATTGAGTACCTCTCTAGTTTTGATTCTTTATTATTCTTTCGATCTATTCCGATAGGGGGTTCTTATTGTTGTTAAAGAGATATAACAATATATTTTTTGTATTTTTATATTTTTTTATCTGTTGAAACAAATAATTTACAATAAACAAATATTTCCCGACAAAATTGTGTTAACGAACGTAAATATTGCGTTAAGCGTTGTTAATAACACATTCACCTTAATAAATCATGTGCTTCACTATAAATACTTAACATTTAGATAACAACTAGATTGTTACTGAAAGGTGACAAATACAAATGTTGCTTGATATTAATCAACTGGCCGACAATATAATGGGGCCAATTTTGACGGCGGGCGCTGATAAAAAACCACATTACTAAACAGTGAATTGTTCCCGTGATGATAAAGCTTTGTTATGATAGGCTCACAAAATTTTCTTAATTTATTAAAGTAATAATAACACTGTGCTTTATAGCTTATATCTTCAGTTAAGCTTCTTTTCAGAGTGGTTAGTTTAACGCTCTGGAAATGTTGATTTTATCAAATAAATCATCGCTTTACCTGAGCCCGCATTACTGCGGGTTTTTCGTATTTCAACAGGGAGTATCAATGCGCGTACTTAAATTTGGCGGGACGTCATTAGCAAATGCCGAACGTTTTAACCAAGTTGCTGATATCGTTATTAGCAACCAGCAACAATCTCAAATAGCTTTAGTTTTATCAGCACCAGCCGGGGTGACCAATAACCTCGTTGCCGTTGTTGAAAAAACCACTCAAGGTTTATCCGCAGAAAGTCATTTAACCGATATTCAGCGTATTTTTGCTGATTTGATTAAAGGACTAAAAGAAACTTATGAAGAGTTTGCAGATGACTTACTGAAAACTATTTTTGAGCGTGAATTATCGCATTTAAGTGACTTGCTTGAAGGCGTTCGTTTATTAGCACAGTGCCCGCCCAGCATAGAAGCTCAAATTTTAAGTAAAGGTGAACTACTCAGCGTTGCTTGTATGAAACAGCTACTAATCGCTAAAGGGCATCAAGTCAAGGTGATAAAACCACAAGAAAAGTTTATTTGTTACAAAGGTGGTTATCTTGAAGCGCAAATCGATATTGAAACTTCCCGCGCTTTATTTGAAAAAGAAACTATTGTCAAAAATGTTATCTACTTAATGCCTGGTTTCACCGCAGGTAATGAAAAAGGGGAAACATTAGTGTTGGGGCGTAATGGCTCTGATTATTCGGCTGCGGTGTTAGCCGCCTGTCTAAAAGCGCAATGTTGTGAAATATGGACTGATGTAGATGGTGTGTACAGTTGTGATCCGCGTTTAGTAAAAGATGCAAAATTATTAACATCGCTAAGTTATGCCGAAGCTATGGAGCTTTCTTACTTTGGCGCGAAAGTATTACACCCTAAAACCATTGCCCCGATCGCTCAGCACTCTATTCCTTGCTTAATTAAAAATACTCATAATCCACAAGCAACCGGCACCTTAATTGGTGCAGAAGTTGGCGATCAGGTTTTACAGGTTAAGGGTATATCAGATTTGAAGGGACTCTCTATGTTGAGCGTTTCTGGACCTGGCATGAAAGGTATTGTCGGTATGGCAGGGCGGATATTTTCTACAATATCACGTTCAGGTGTGTCGATTATTCTGATCACCCAGTCATCTTCTGAATACAGTTTAAGCTTTTGTATCTATTCAACTGATACGCACAAAGCATTACAGGCTTTAAATGAAGAGTTTGCTTTAGAGTTTAAAGATAACCTGTTAGAGCCTATTGATGTGGTTGAAAAGCTGGCGATTATTTCATTGGTGGGTGACGGAATGAAAAAAGCGAAAGGTGTGGCTGCTCGATTTTTAACGGCTTTAACGGAAGCCTCTATTAATGTGACCGCAATTGCACAAGGTTCATCAGAGCGTTCTATTTCAGCGGTTATATTAGAAAGAAAAGCAAAAGAAGCGGTTATTGCCTGTCATCAGAGCTTCTTCGGTAGCGTGCAATATATTGATATGTTCCTGATTGGTAGTGGTGGGGTTGGTGGTGCGCTGGTTGATCAGGTGCATCGTCAACAAGAATACCTGTCGGAAAGAAATATCAATATTCGTGTCTGTGGCATTGCCAACAGCAAGAGAATGTTAATTAACGATCAGGGGATCGATTTAAGTAACTGGCGCAGTTTATTAGCAGATGCGCGTGATACATTTTCGTTGTCAACGATGCAATCTGTGGTTAATGACTCTCATATCATTAACCCGGTCATTGTTGATTGTACCAGTAATGATGCGATTGCTGCCCGTTACGTTGACTTTTTAGGGGCTGGTTTCCACGTTGTTGCCGCCAACAAAAAAGCCAATACCTCGAGTATGGATTACTACCATCAACTGCGTTTGACCGCGTTAATGAAACGTCGAAAATTCTTATATGATACCAATGTCGGCGCAGGTTTACCGGTTATTGAAAATATGCAGAACCTGTTTAAAGCCGGGGATCGTTTAGTTAAGTTTAACGGTATTTTATCCGGTTCGCTGTCGTTTATTTTCGGTAAACTGGATGATGGACTAGCGTTTTCAACAGTGGCGGAAGAAGCACGTAAACTTGGTTTTACTGAGCCGGATCCCCGCGATGATTTAAGCGGTACCGATGTTGCCCGGAAACTGCTTATTTTAGCTCGTGAAGCGGGTATGGAATTATCCCTTGATGATGTTGAAATTGAAAAAGTGTTACCACCTGGTTTTGATGACAGTGGCAGCGTTGATGAATTTATGGCACGTTTGCCCGAAGCGGATGCTTATTTTGCTGAACTGCAAGCTAAAGCAACGGCAAACGGTCAAGTTTTGCGTTACATCGGCAATATTGAAAACGGTAAATGTAAATGCAGTATTAAGGCCGTTAATGAAGATGATCCGCTTAACAAAGTAAAAGACGGTGAAAATGCACTGGCATTTTACAGCCAGTATTATCAACCAATTCCACTTGTGCTGCGTGGTTATGGTGCGGGAACAGAAGTGACTGCAGCAGGGGTCTTTGCTGATATATTACGTACCTTAAATTGGAAACAGGAGTTATAACATGAGTGTTGTTGCATATGCACCGGCATCGACAGCAAATGTCAGCGTAGGTTTTGATGTATTAGGTGGCGCACTTGCCCCGATCAATGGTGATTTATTTGGTGACCGGGTAAAAATATCAACGGGTGATTTTGGTTTTTCATTAGAGTGTGTGGGTCGTTACGCACATAAATTACCATCAGATCACGAAACCAATATTGTCTACCAGTGTTATTTGGTTTATCAGGAGGCCTTAAAAAAACAGAATAAGGAGATACTGCCTGTTAAAATGACACTGGAAAAAAACTTACCGGTCGGCAGCGGCCTGGGTTCAAGTTCAAGCTCAATTGTGGCAGCATTAGAAGCATTAAATGCCTGGCATGATTATCTTCTTGATGAAAACGAAATGCTCCTTTTAATGGGCGAGATGGAAGGACAAATCAGCGGCAGTGTCCATTATGATAATGTTGCTCCCTGTTATCTGGGTGGTATGCAGTTAATGATTAATGAAGGAGGAGTGATCAGCCAGACTATTCCTTCCTTTAAAGAGTGGTATTGGGTTGTTGCTTACCCTGGAATCAGTATCTCAACATCGGCTGCACGCAATATTTTACCTGCACAGTACCGCTTAAGTGATACCTTAACTTACGGCCGACGTCTGGGCGCATTTGTCCATGCAAGTTACAGTAATCAACCTGAGCTTGCCGCTAAAATGCTTAAAGATGTTATTGCTGAACCCTATCGCTCACAACTTATTCCGGGTTTTAAAGAAGCACGGCTTTTTGCCGAGCAAAGCGGAGCATTAGCGATGGGGATTTCGGGATCAGGCCCGACGGTATTTGCCGTGATGACGGATCTTACCCAGGCGCAATCATTACAAAAATGGTTAACAGAAAACTTTCTTCAGAATGATGAAGGATTTTGTCATATTTGCCGTCTTGATGAACAAGGCGCGCGTGTGTTAGGAACAGAACTATGAATTTATACAACATCAAAGACAACAGCGAGCAAGTCAATTTTCAGCAAGCTGTTAAACAAGGTTTAGGACGTGGACAAGGGCTCTTTTTTCCTGCAACGATCACGCCGCTTGAGAATATAGATACGCTTTTAAAAATGAATTTAGTTGACCGTTCAACTGAAATATTAGCGCACCTGATTGGTGACGAATTAAGCAAAGAAACGGTTCACAGTATCGTCTCTAAAGCCTTTACTTTTGATGCTCCGGTAAAAAAAGTAACTGATAACATTAATGCGCTAGAGCTTTTTCATGGACCGACATTAGCCTTTAAAGATTTTGGCGGTCGCTTTATGGCGCAGTGTTTAGCACAATTTAATAGCGCTGATAAAATTACTATTTTAACGGCAACCTCTGGTGATACCGGTGCTGCTGTGGCGCATGCTTTTTTCAATATGGAAAATATTGATGTCGTTATTCTTTACCCGAAAGGTAAAATTAGCCCGCTGCAGGAAAAACTATTTTGTACACTGGGTGGCAATATTACGACGGTTGCCATTGATGGCTCATTCGATGACTGTCAAACAATGGTTAAGCAGGCTTTTGATGATCAGGAATTAAAACAGGCTATCGGCTTAAATTCTGCAAACTCAATCAATATCAGCCGTTTATTGGCGCAAATATGTTATTACTTTGAAGCTTTCGCGCAACTGTCAGTTGAGCAGCGTAATAATTTAGTGGTTTCTGTACCAAGTGGTAATTTCGGTGATTTAACAGCAGGTTTACTGGCTAAATCATTAGGTTTACCGATTAAACGTTTTATCGCGGCAACCAATGAAAACGACACTGTACCGCGTTTCTTACGTGATGGAAGCTGGGATCCGAAAGCGACCATTGCAACGCTTTCCAATGCAATGGATGTTAGTCAGCCAAATAACTGGCCGCGTATTGAAGAGTTATTTAAAGTGCAGGGCTGGTCTCTATCTGAGCTTGGTTACGGGAAATTAACGGATGCACAAACCCGTGAAACTTTACTTGAACTGGATAATTTAGGTTATTTATGTGAACCCCATGGTGCTATCGCTTATAGTGAACTTAAAAAACAGTTGAAAGAAGGTGAAACAGGTTTATTCTTATGTACTGCGCATCCTGCTAAATTCAAAGAAAGCGTGGAACAGATTTTAGGCCGTGAAATATTCATTCCTGAAGAGTTGGCTTCTCGTGCTAATTTAGCCCTGTTGTCAAAAGAACTTCCTGCAGATTTTGCGCAGGTTAGATCATTATTGATGTCTTTGTAATATATATATAAGTACCTGCAAATAATAAAGGGCGGTGATTTCCGCTCTTTTTTTTGGAGAGCCAAAATGGGTAAAGTATTAAATGATCTGTTAGATCAGCTTAATTTAGAAAAATTAGAAGAAAACTTATTCCGTGGTAAAAGTCAGGATCTGGGTATTGGCGCTGTGTTTGGCGGACAGGTTATGGGGCAAGCCCTGTATGCTGCAAAAGAAACTGTTGATGAGAATAAAATGGTGCACTCTTTCCATTCCTATTTCCTTGTCCAGGGTAAAACTGACCGCCCAATTGTTTACGATGTTGAACGTATTCGTGATGGCAAAAGTCTTTCTACAAGACGAATTAAAGCCATTCAGGATGGTAAAACCCTTTTTTATATGACCGCCTCTTTCAAAGCCAGAGAACAAGGTTTTGAACATCAAATAGAGATGCCCGATGTACCCGTACCTGAAGATTTGATTTCTGAACAGGAGATGGCATTGCTGCATTCGGACCTACTGCCGGAATCCATTCGTGATAAGCTTATTTTAGAAAAGCCGATTGAGATGCGCCCGGTAAGACTTATCAATCCTAGTGATCCTGAGATTGAACCTGCACAACGATTCGTATGGTTCAAAGCAAATGGGAAAATGCCGGATGATTTACGTGTACACCGTTATTTATTAGCCTACGCTTCCGATTTTAACTTCTTACCAACTGCATTGCAGCCACACGGTGTTTCTTTTATATCACCGGGCATGCAGGTTGTGACCATTGATCACTCCATGTGGTTCCACCATGACTTTCACTTGGATGACTGGTTGCTGTACGCAGTTGAAAGCCCTGCTGCATCGGATGGCCGTGCTCTGGTGAAAGGACATTTTTATACTAGAGAAGGGAAGTTGGTTGCTTCAACAATTCAAGAAGGCTTAATACGCCAGAGAAAAATAAAACCGTCAAATATCTAGTAAATATCTAGCAAAAAGGGAAGTTAGTTACTTCCCTTTATTATTAACAACTTATTACTAACAAACCTGTTAACTTATCAATAGAAGTTAAGAACAACTCCTACCGGGTTTGTGTTCAATTATAATGATTCAGTAAAGGTACGTGCCATTACGTCAGCTTTCTGCTCTGCAGTTAAAGAGTTAAAACGTACTGCATAACCTGATACACGAATAGTCAACTGAGGGTATTTTTCAGGGTGATCGATTGCGTCCTGCAGTGTTTCTCTGCGTAATACGTTCACGTTTAGATGTTGACCACCTTCCTGTGCTGCTGGCGCCTGTACTGCGATCTCTTTGTATTCAATCTTGCCTAAATCAGCAAGAGATACAACTTGATCTTCTGCATAAAGATCATCTTTCACACATAAACAACGTGCTTGAGCATTCGCTTCGTCTAATAACCAGAAAGAGTTAAGTAGAGATGCATTTTCAGATTTAGTGATTTGGATTCCAAAAGCCATGTGAAGCTCCTTAATTTGGGATAATAAATAAAACGTGTAATAAAATGACAGCATTATAAATTTATTAAAGATTCAATGTGCTGTTTATTAAAGCAAGATTGATTATAAGGGCTGATTTGATTGATGTAAATCAATATTCACATATTTTTATTGTGGTTAATTGATGCTTTGTTGATTATGGTCATTGCAATTTTCAGATAGGGTGGTTTTTGTTTGTTGTTATCTTATTTTGAAGTAATTATTACTGTGATTATATTTCACTTTGCTTGTTAACTGTTTGTTATTTAATGATTAATGTTGTTATTAAAAGATTAATATTTTTATTTATGATAGAAAGACATTATTATTAATATAAAAAAAAGGAAAAAAAATGAGTTGGGAGCGCTTTATTGCACAACAGAAATCGATGCCATATTACCAACAACTGCAAACTTTTTTAAAACAGCAGCACGCTTTAGGTAAAAATATCTACCCGCCTGAAGCGCTGGTTTTTAACGCATTGGAACTAACGCCTTTAGCAGATATTAAAGTGGTTATTTTAGGTCAGGATCCCTATCACGGAGAAGGACAGGCTCATGGTCTTAGTTTTTCGGTACCGGAAGGGATAAAAATTCCACCTTCACTGCGTAATATTTATAAAGAATTATCAACTTCCATAGAGAATTATAAAATACCCGAGTCAGGTAATTTGGAACATTGGGCAAAACAGGGTGTCTTACTATTAAACGCCGTATTAACGGTTGAGCAAGCGACTCCTGGTTGCCATGCAAATAAGGGCTGGGAGATTTTTACCGATAATGTGATACGTGAAATAAGCAATGCACGTAGCGGTGTTATCTTTTTATTGTGGGGAAGCTATGCACAAAAAAAAGGCGCTTTAATTGACCAGAGTAAGCACCGGGTGTTAACTTCAACGCATCCTTCGCCTTTGTCTGCTTACCGGGGATTCTTTGGCTGTCGGCATTTTAGTCAGGTGAATGACATTTTGGCTAAACGCGGTGAACAATTAATTATCTGGTAATGTGATATAGTTCAGGGGTTTATTCGCATTGAACCGATATACTGTAAGATTGAATTACAAATTTGAGAGTATCTATGATGTTATCTACGATTCATAAAGACCATGTAAATATCAGTAAACTGTTAAAGTTGTTAAAGCAAAAAATTAAGAAATTAGAAAAGGATAAAGCGATAGATTATCGCCTGGTGAAAGCGATTATTACCTATTTAAAAAATTATTCTGATAAATACCACCATCCCATGGAAGATATGATTTATGATTATTATTTAAAATATCGGGTTGTTCCCGATAAAGTTGCTAATCGTTTATCACAAGAGCATAAATTAATAAAAGAAGCGACAATCGAACTTGATGAATTGTTAGCTATGATTTTACTTGATGCAGTGGTGCCCAAAGAGCAGTGTATTGAAAGATTAAAACATTTTGTAGAGCTGCAGTCGGCGCATATGAGTTATGAAGAGTTGGAGATATTGCCTAAGATTGAAGCAAGTTTAAGTGAAGATGACTGGATCAAGCTAAAAGATCAATGGAAGGATAATCCCCAAAGTGATCCGTTGTTTGGTAAGAAGATAAGTGAGCAGTATAAACAGTTAGCTGAACGTATTAAGCAAGACAGCGCCAAATAAAATCTCTTAAAGCCAATTAAGCCCTGCAAACAATAAAAACCACTTTTGCCAAGGGCAGGGGCGGTTTTTATTTAATATTTAACAAAAAGCAAACAGCGGCATTGTCATTCTTTTTCGTTATTGATAATAACTTTCCATCCAGCTCTCAAGAATGAGTGCCGCTGATACACTGTCAATTTTGCCTTTTTCAAGGGCTTTATATCCACCATGGCTAAAGATAAACTCTTTTGCACTGGCGGTGGTTAAACGCTCGTCCTGTAAAACTACTTTTACACCAAAACGTCCATTTAAGCGGTTAGCGAATTTTTTAGCACGTTGTGTTATTGGTTGTTCGGTTCCGTCCATGTTTAAGGGTAAACCCACAACAACCAAGTCGGGCATCCACTCTTTAATGACCTTCTCAACAATATCCCAATTCGGGATGCCGTCATTTGCTTTAATCGCTGCTAATGGCTGGGCGGTGGCGGTTATCATTTGCCCCGTTGCTACGCCGATACTTTTTGTTCCAAAATCAAAACTTAATAAGTTTGCCGGCGCTTTCGATGGTTCTGTCATGTCTGTCCTAATTATTTTTGCGTTGTGGTTGATTCAGTTAAATACACTTTGTTAGGTTATGCATGACCTATTTCACTTGATAGTTGGTCTGGATTGATGCCTAACCGTTGTAACGCCTCAATCCACCGTTGTTCGACAGGAATGTTAAATATAATGTCATTTTGACTCTCTATTGTAAGCCAATGGTTAGCATTCATCTCCTCTTCTAACTGCCCGGAACTCCAACTGGCATAACCGAGTGTCACCATATATTTTTCAGGTTCATCTTCAGTACCCAGTGTTGATAAAATCTCATTCGAATTGGACATCATCAGTTGATCATTAAGTTTGGTACTTTTGGAATTATCGGCAATTGGAGAGTGCAGGATAAAGCCTCGTTTAAGCTCTAGTGGTCCCCCTAAAAAAACCGGGTTAAGTAACGGAGGTTCAGGGTGATGTGTTACGCTGTCGACGTGATTCAATAACTCCTGTAGCGTTAATTTTACGGGAAAGTTAATAATAAAGCCCATTGCCCCCTGCTCATCATGTTCACAGATGTAAACAACGGAATGTTTGAAATAGGGATCTGTCAACGAGGGCATAGCAATTAAAAAATGATCTTTGAGTGTGCTGAGCACATTCGCATCGCTGTTTTTTGTCGGAGTATCATTAGCAATCTTTTCAGTATTCATGTGACAGTCCCCCAATCATTGCCATACCCTAAGTATGGCAACAATTATCAATATTACTGTTTTTTTGCAATACGTTTTTCAATTGCATCCATCAGCTTCGCGCTAATATTGGTACCGAATGCGTTATCAATCTCTTGTATACAGGTCGGGCTGGTAACATTAATTTCTGTTATTTTGTCACCGATAATATCCAGGCCGACAAAAATAAGGCCTTTCTCTTTCAGTTTCGGGCCGATAGAGTTGGCGATATGCCAGTCACTTTCAGAAAGAGGTTGTGCGACACCGCGACCGCCAGCCGCTAGATTACCGCGTGTTTCACCTGAAGCTGGAATACGTGCCAGAGCATAAGGCATAGGCTCACCATCGACGATCAGAATGCGTTTATCACCCGCTGTTATTTCCGGGATAAAGACTTGCGCCATACAGTAACGTTGTTGGTGCTCGGTTAAGGTTTCAATGATCACACCAATATTGGCATCATCTTCTTTAATGCGGAAGATAGAAGCGCCACCCATACCATCAAGCGGTTTTAAGATAATATCTTTATGTTGCTGATGGAAGTCACGAATTCGTTTACTACTGCGTGTCACCAGGGTGGTCGGTGTAAAATGGCTGAACCATGCGGTGAACAGTTTTTCATTAGCATCACGCAGACTTTGCGGTTTGTTCACAATTAGGCAGCCTTCATCTTCGGCACGCTCTAACAGGTAAGTCGCATATATATATTCGGTGTCAAAGGGCGGATCTTTGCGCATCAGTACGGCATCAAGATCAGAAAGGGGGTGATCCAGCGGCTCTTCAAGTTGATACCAGTTATTGGCATCGCGTTGTACGGTCAGTTTTTTACTGCTGGCAAAACAGCGTCCGTTTTCTAAATAAAGATCCTGCATCTCCATATAATAGAGCTCCCAACCGCGTGCCTGCGCTTCTAATAACATCGCAAAACTAGAGTCTTTATGAATTTTAATAGCAGATATCGGATCCATTACGATCCCAATTTTAATGGTCATTTGATTTCCTATTTATTGGTTTAGGCAAGATCGCCAAAACGGCATTGCAAAGCTGTTATTGCACTTAATGCGGCTGTTTCTGTGCGTAAAATCCGCGGGCCTAATAATGTTTCGGTGAAGTTTAATGACTCAGTCAAGGTTATCTCTGGATCGCTTAAACCACCTTCCGGGCCGATCAGTAAACGGATACGGTTGATGTTTTCGGGTAATGTATTAATAGAATACTTGGCTCGCGGGTGAAGGGTTAATTTAGTTGCCTGGTCCACAGCTGAGCACCAAACTGCTAAATCTACCGTTTCGTGAATAATTGGAATTATATTCCGGCCTGATTGCTCGCAGGCTGAAATGGCTATTTTTTGCCATTGCTGTAGTTTTTTAGCCATCCGTTCGGGGTCGAGTTTAACACCGCAACGTTCACTGATTAATGGTGTTATCTCATTTACGCCCAATTCCACGGCTTTTTGAATAACAAACTCCATACGGTCGCCACGTGATATCACTTGACCTAAGTGCAGATGCAATGGACTTTCATTATTGGTTTCATTAAATGAATTGATTAAAACGCTGCAGTTGCGTTTTTGCACCTCGGTAAGGGTCGCGGTAACCTCTCCACCCAGACCATTAAAGAGAATAATTTGTGCACCAACTTTTAAACGTAATACATTAATATGCTGAATCGCATCTTTTGAAAGTGCTATTTCATCGGCAACGGTTAAAGTTTGTGGATCGTAAAAACGAGGAATACGCATAATGAATATGTTTAAGTAAAGGATAATTATGGTTAAGTATAACGTGAATAGTTTACAGAAAACTATTGTAAAATTTATTATTTAAAGGCGCTTAATAGCCCTTATTATGTGTGGTTAAATAAATAATGGCTGAAATAAGGGCATTAAAAATGGCATTGATGACCATTGTTGATAAGAAAAAATGATAAGCATGGCAAGTAGATGCTTTATTTCTTAGTTGTTTGGTTTGGGTCGATATGCGACAATTTCGCATTATTATGCAATATCAAATGGCTAGGAATAATTTATGAGTTTAACGTCTTTAAAAAACAGATCCAGTGACCCTAAACAAGGGGTTTATTTTATTGGAACAACGCCACCGAAAAAAGATACCGCAGTAGAATTGGTCGCGGGGATTGCAGATAAATTATTAGGCAGACTTGACTCAATTGACTATGACGGTTTAATTGTTTATGACATTCAAGATGAAACCTCGCGTATCGATAAACCACGTCCTTTCCCGTTTAAATATACCCACGATTCGCGCTTATATTCAAAAATGTTACATGATAAGTCAGGTAAACCGGTAATCACTTACAAAAGCGTTTCTCAGCGTGACGGTGCTGATTTTAAGTGTTGGTTGTCTGACGCCTGGCACCAGTTCTCGGTACGCGATATTGTCTTAGTGGGCAGTCCCTCTTCTGAAGGCGAGATTAAATTATCCTTAGCAGATGCCTACCAGGTCGTAAAAGATCATAATTCAGATTTTCATCTGGGCGGAGTGGCCATTGCTGAGCGCCATGCCAATAAAGGCGATGAGCATTTGCGTATGCTTGCAAAAGATGCGCAAGGCTGTGAATTTTTCATCACCCAGGCTGTGTATAATGCCCAGGCAACTATTGATATGCTCACGCGTTATGCAATGGAGTGTAAAAAACAGGGCAAAAAAGCACGGCGAGTGGTGTTAACGTTCTCTCCATGCGGCAGTGCAAAAACCTTGGAATTTATTGAGTGGCTGGGTATTTCCGTCCCTGAAGCGACCAGTCTGCGTATTCTTCAGTCCGAAAATCCACTCAAAGAATCCCTGTTAATCAGCCGCAATAATTTTGAACAAATTCTACAGGCGTGCTTACCATTGGGCATTCCTTTAGGTTTAAATATTGAAAGTTTAACCAATCGTAAAGAAGAGATCGATGCCGCTATATTATTATTCAAACTATTAAAAGCAACATTAGATCTTAAATTGGCAGAATCGCAACTTTAATAGCAAAAGAACTAAAAAGGTGAAAAAATGGCTTTGAGTCGGCAGGCACAGACAGAATTAACACGGATAGCAGTTAAAGCTGGACAATTATTACATCAACACGGTGCTGAAAGTCGCTTAATCGAGCAGACAACACAACGTCTCGGTATCGCGCTTGGTGCACAAGGCATTGAATTGTCAGTAAGCTCGGATGCGATAGTCATTACCAGTTTATGTGATGGCCATTGTATTACCACTACGCGTCGCTGTTATGATCGTGGTATTAACATGCAAATGGTATGTGACGTACAGCGTATCTGCGTGATGGCTGAAAAACAACTATTAGATGCGGCACTGGTAAAAGAGCGGCTAAACCGCTTAAAACCGATGAAATATAATCGCTGGTTAGTTGTTTTGATGATTGGTTTATCATGTTCAAGTTTTAGCCATTTTTTCGGTGGTGATTTAGAAGTTTATATTACCACCTTTTTTGCTTCGGCAGCGGCGATGACCATACGTCAAGAGCTTGCGCATCGTCATCATAACCCGTTTATTAATTTTGCCGTTGCCGCCTTTGTTGCGACGACGATTGCCAGTATGGGCGTTATTTTTGAATTTGGCGAAAAACCGGAAGTGGCTATGGCTGCCTCGGTATTATTATTGGTACCCGGGTTTCCTCTGATTAATGCTGTTTCGGATATGTTAAAAGGGCATATCAGTATGGGCATTGCGCGTTGGGTATTTGCAAGTATATTAACCATCAGTGTTTCCTTTGGTATAGTGGCTTCGATGATGCTCACGGGGGTGGTTGCATGGATTGGATAGTGGGTGAACAGTTTTTGCCTGATGCAAAATTAAGGAGTTATTAACATGGAATTGCTCACGTTATTTATTGCCGATGCATGGTTTGCCTGGATCCCCGCAGTCGGCTTTGCAATGGTTTTTAATGTCCCCAAAAAAATGCTTATTTACTGTGCCGCTGGTGGCGCATTTGCACATAGTTTGCGTTTTTTATTAATGCACTATGGCATGCCCATAAGCTGGGCGACACTTGTTGCTTCAAGCAGTATGGGATTTTTAGGTTTATATTGGTCGCGTAAACGTCTTATTCCCCGCCCGGTATTTACCGTTGCTTCCGTTATTCCGATGATTCCCGGTAGTTTAGCCTTCACTACTATGGTTGGCATTGTGGAATTAAATATCAGCGGATATAGCCTGGCGCTTATGCAGGTTGTGGTTGAAAATGGCTTACGGACGTTATTTATTTTAGCAGCTCTGAGTTTTGGTTTAGCATTACCCTCAGTCATTATTTATCGTGGCCGCCCGATTGTGTGATCTACAAACGATTTCAATCTGCATCTTTAAATAGTTTGCCTATAAGTGCATTTTTTATTTTACCGTTTTGAGCGCGAATGGTATAAACTCCGCGCTCTTAATTTTTGAAATAGGGCTCCAAAATGTCAGATAAGTTTTTCTTTAAAGGTAGAAAAGAGAAAAAACCTAAGCACAGCAGCTACGGGTTTAATACCAAGCGCACAGTAAAAGCGGGCAGTGAAGAGTCTCCTTTAACATTAACCGTGAACAATGAGGCAAGAAAGGCTGAAATTGAGCAAATTTTGCAGGACAATGGTCTGTTTGCCAACATTGAAGTGAATGCTGAATGTGAAGAAAATATCGTTGAACTTGACGGTTTTTTCAAAAAACCGAGCACCACTGTTTTCGAGAAAAAACCGCAGCGTAATGAACCTTGTTCGTGCGGCAGCGGTAAAAAATATAAAAAGTGTTGCGCTTAGGATTTAAACCTTGCGACGTAACTTAAGGAGATAATATGACCAACGATCAACAGATTCAACTTGAGGCCGCCGCTTTTCGACGTTTATTAAAACATTTAGACAGCCGTAAAGATGTACAAAATATTGAGCTAATGAATACGGCAGGTTTTTGCCGTAACTGTTTATCTAAATGGATGATGGCGGAAGCGCAACAGTTAAATATTGCGATGGATTATGATCAGGCGCGTGAACTGGTCTATGGCATGACATACAACGAATGGAAAGAGAAGCATCAGTTACCCGCAACAGCTGAGCAGATGGCTATTTTTGAAGCATTGCAAGCTAAGAAAGAGAATGAATGAGAGCGGTTCATTCTCTGTTTTTAAATTTAAACTGGCTGTTTAATGATTGATTTTTTCAGCCATATAATGCAAATCTTCTAACCATAACCGTTCAAACTCCATCATCTGCTTATGCCTTTTTGACTGATTGTGTTCAATCCGATCCTCTTCTCTTGTAAAAGGGCCTGCACGGCAGATTCTGCAAAAATTATCATTCAAATCCAGCGGGCTTTGTAATTCCGGGCAAATTTCATGGTGTTTTGTTTTACTCCACACATATGTAGTGCCTTTGGTATCTTTTACAAATTTATCGCGTTCAACATTACGAATTTTATAACCCGGGAAATCAGCAATTTCAAAGTTAATTGATCCTAAGTAGGTAATATCTGTTTGTAGATGCAGTGCGTTTTCAATATTCCACTCTCGGTAAGGTTTCACATCTTTAGAGGTGATAAAGCACAGTTGCTGGCCATCGGGATCCAGAAAATGGTTAAAGGCATTAATTAAAAATGTCCTTAATAAGCGCCGGTTAAGGGTATTTAAACTGATATCTTGTGCCTGTTCCTGATACTCAGAAAAAGAGCGGAATGCGGGTAATAAAGGAAATTGAAATATCACCAGATCAAAACTGTTTTTTGCTAGTTTTGACCAGGATGCCGGGTTGGTTACATCAAATTCAAATAATACCGGCGTATTATTAGCGGTTAGCTGCTGGTAGAAGTGATCACCGTATTTTCCACTCATGGTTGCTAAAGAATCATAGACTGTTGCTGTCAATGCTCTTGGCTGGTGGCTTAACAGGGCATTTGAAAAAGACAGGTCACCATCTCCCACCGTTAAAATTCGCCACGCTTTTTTAATTATCATGTTCTTAACTCTTTAAAATAATTTTTCTAATGTAATCGCGCATTTTACAGGATTTTAAGATGTTATTTCGTTTTAAAACGTTAAAATCCTTTTCATTAATCCGGTGTTTGTGCTTTTTATTGCGCAGGATATTTATAAGGTATGGTTATATGATCTGCAGTTTCTTAAAAACAGGGTTGTTTCTGACAATATTATTTAGTTGTCCGGCTGCTGTCTGCGCGCAGCAAACAGCTAAGGGAGATGTTAATAAACAAGCGTATGAGATTGGGATAATGGTGCAGTCCCTGCAACGGGCCATCAAATCACCTCAAGAGCAACGCTCATTACAAGTCATCTCAGATTACGGTACTGACCGACGCTATTCTACCATGATTCGAGGTTGGTTATTTGAAGAGTTAGTCGGCGTAGAAAGGCTCTTGCATGGTAGTAAAAATGGTAAAGAGAGTGCGCGTCTGCAGTTAAAATCAGATTCATTAAAGCGCGCTATCCGTAGCGTAGATGCTCAATAATAAGCAGGCTTGGAATTACCGATTAATCATAAGTGCAATAAAAAAATAAACCGTTATTCTGCATTAATAATCGAATTGGGTTAAACTCTGCGGTCAATTTTTTGCAATTAGTTAATATATAGCCATGTTATATCAATATGTATAAGCTTCGTCCCTACCAACAAGATGCTGTTCGCGCGACGGTTCATTATTTTCGTGAGCATACTACGCCGGCAGTGCTTACCCTGTCGACAGGCGCCGGAAAAAGCTTAATTATTGCCGAGTTGGCGCGCATCGCAAAGGGCCGGGTATTAGTACTTGCGCATGTTAAAGAACTGGTTGAGCAAAACCACGGCAAGTATGAAAGCTACGGTTTAAAAGCCTCCATTTTTTCGGCGGGACTTGGCCGTAAAGAAAATCAGGATCAAGTTGTGTTTGCATCGGTGCAGTCACTGGCTAATAGTTTAGAGCAGTTTTCGAACGCTTTTTCCTTACTGGTTATTGATGAGTGTCATCGGGTGCCTGAAGATGAAAACAGCAGTTATCGAAAAGTCATTAGCCATCTGCAAAAAAATAATGCGCAGATTAAAGTGCTGGGACTTACCGCTACACCTTACCGCCTTGGAATAGGGTGGATTTATCAATACCATACCCGTGGGCAGGTGAGGACGGAACAAGCGCGATTCTTTCGTGATTGTATTTTTGATTTACCGATCCGTTTTTTACTCGATGAAAAATATCTGACTGAGCCAAAGATAATGGATATGGCCGTCATCGGTTACGATTTTTCAGGCGTGAAATGTTCTACCACAGGACATTATCAACAAACCGAATTAGATCGTATTGTAAAAAAATCCCAGCGTGTCACGCCGATCATTATCGAGCAGGTCATCGAGGCTGCCAAAGAAAGGCTTGGCGTAATGATTTTTGCTTCAACGGTTAATCATGCGCAGGAGATTATGGGGTATCTTGGTCAGGAAAATGCCGCGTTAGTGATAGGGGATACGCCGCTGGAGGAGCGGGATCGCATTATTAATGCTTTTAAACAACGGCAGATTAAATATCTTGTCAATGTGTCGGTCTTAACCACTGGCTTTGATGCCCCGCATGTTGATCTCATTGCTATTCTGCGCCCGACTGCATCACTCAGTCTGTATCAGCAAATTGTCGGACGAGGTTTGCGTTTATTCGCAGATAAAAAAGATTGTCTGGTGATGGAGTTTGCCGGTAACTGTTATGATTTATATCAACCCGAGCTTGGCGATCCTAAGCCCGACAGTGACAGTGAAATGGTGACTATTCCCTGTCCGGCTTGCCGTTTTAATAATAATTTTTGGGGGAAGATTGATCCCGCCGGTTTTGTGATTGAACATTACGGCAGGCAGTGTCAGGGGTTTTCTACCAACGAAGCGGGCGAACGCGTAATATGCGGCTACCGCTTCCGTGCTAAATTTTGTGAGCTGTGCGGCAGTGATAATGACATCGCGGCGCGGCGTTGTCACCAATGCGAACATGTACTGGTGGACCCTGATAAAAAACTTCGCGAAGCACTAAACCTCAAGGATGCACTGATTATTAATTGTGTTGGTTTAAGATTAGAGCCCGGTAAAAACAAGTTTGGTAAAGCGCAACTCAAGGTTATTTATATCAGTGATCAAGGATCCGAATTTAACGAGTTCTGGCAACTTTCGACGAAAACCCATAAAACTGATTTTCTGGCTAAATTTATTAAACCGCATTTAATTGATCGTCACCGTCCCTTTACCGAAACAGCGCCCTCCAAGGTGTTGAATAATCAGCACCGCCTGCGTCCGCCTGAGATTGTGATCGCCAGAAAAAACGGCCGTTTTTGGGAGATTCGAGATAAGTTATTTGACCTTGAACAATACAAAAAATAGGTCAGAAAAGCACTCTTTGAGTAATTTTGAAGGTATAAAAAAAAGAGCAACCTAAGTTGCTCTTTTTATGTTCTAAAACGGATTTTTAATCGTTTCAAAGAGTAAATAAACTGCTATTTTCCTCTATTATCATTCAGTCCTGTCGGCCAGGGCTTTAAGCATATCTCTGGTAACCAGGGTGATCCCTTTTTCGGTAACACGGAAACCATTGGCAATATCCTGCTCTTTATCATAACCGATGGTCATACCCGCTGGTACATTACATCTACCATCAAGAATAACACGTTTTAATTTACAGTGCTCACCCACATCGCAACCGGGCATTAATACGGATTCCTCAATAACACTGTAAGAGTGCGTATGGACACTGGAATATAACAATGACTTACGGATCGTTGAACCGGAGATGATACAACCACCAGAAACTGTCGAATCAACGGCCATACCACGTCGCTCGCTATTATCAAAAATAAACTTAGCAGGAGGCAGTTGCTCTTGATATGTCCAAATAGGCCAGTTTTTATCGTATAGATCCAGTTGTGGTGAAGGCTCAACAAGTTCCATATTGGCTTCCCAAAATGAATCTAATGTACCCACATCACGCCAGTAAGGTTGGCTAATGCTATCAGGATCTTTGAACGCATAAGCAAAGATATTTTTATCTTTAATAATAGAAGGGATGATGTCATGACCAAAATCATGGCTAGAGCCTTCATCTTTACCATCAATTGATAGTTGTTCGAATAAAAAATCTGCAGTGAAGAGGTAATTACCCATTGACGCTAAACATTGTCCAGGTTTATCTGGAATTTCGTTGGGTTGAGCTGGTTTTTCATCAAAAGCGACGACTTTTTTCTCTGCATTTACGGTCATAACACCGAAACTACCTGCGGCTTCTTCGGTAGGCACTTCAAGACAGCAAACGGTCATATCGGCATTATTTGCCTCATGTGCGGCTATCAGAGGGCCGTAATCCATACGATAAACATGGTCGCCAGATAAAACTAAAACGTATTTAGGACGTTCTGAACGAATAATCTCCATATTTTGGAACACGGCATCAGCCGTACCGACATACCAATCTTCGCCATTTTGTTGCGATGCAGGTAAAATCTCAACGAATTCATTAGCCTTAAAACTTCCCCAACCACGGTTAATATGGCGGAGTAATGAGTGGGATTTGTACTGCGTGGCGATGCCTATGCGGTTAATGCCTGAGTTGATACAGTTTGATAATGGAAAATCAATAATGCGGAATTTACCGCCAAAATAGACGGCAGGTTTTGCGCGCACATTTGTCAGTTCATATAATCGGCTACCACGGCCGCCAGCTAAAATTAAGGCATAAGTATTTTTGGTTAGGTTACTAATATGCCTATCAGTATGTTTGGACATAAAACTCTCCAGAGAGTTGAGTATGGGAAAAGGGAGTTAAAAACATAATTTAATATCAAATAAAGCAAACAAACATAAAAAGGACAATTACCGCCTGTCGTTTAGAATTGTTGTTTTAAAATATGTTAATAAAAGTCTTTTTTGGGAAACTTTATTTATAAAATATCACTTTGAAAGTACGGCAAAGAAAAATTTTAAATATTGGTTATTCGCAACCTTGAAACCATTATAAATAGTTAATCGTTACAAATCAGTTAATAAGTTCAGGAATTTTTATATTTTTCACTAAAATAATAAATTATTTCTCTTTTTTGTGACTTGTTTCAACATAACAACCTGCTGTTAGTTAAAGCGGAATGCTGCATGTCAGGAGATTATTTAGCAAATGAGCCTTTACGATGCTTTTTATGGATATTTTTACTGCTTCTGGAATTCTATATTTATTAAAAATTGTTTGTTTTATAATCGTTTTTGATCTGAAAACACGCATTAGTTTTTTAGGTGAGTTAAAATTTGAACCTGTTTTTAGCGACAATTAGCTTAGCATTTAAAATATCGATTTTAGGGGTAAACAGGCACTTAGATATTAATTTTGTTGTTTGTTTTAGACAAATTTCTTGAATAAATGGGACGCATGACTAAGTTGTGAGTCTAATTAGCTGATTGGTGAAAGATTATGTTTATATTAATTAGCTGATTACTTTCTTGTATCCAAACTGCTTCGAGAGGCAATAATCAGTAGAGAGTAGATGATATGGTTCTAGGCAAATGCTTTGAATTTATATTTTTTAAGTGGTTGTGGTATTGTAAAAATTCAACCATAGGTAATTTTTTCAGCTATGTGAACCATCTTATTGCTTGAAATTCAGTCAACTCACGCGATAAGTTTTAAAAGATTCTATCTTTACTTGGTATATATGATGTTAAGCTCTTTTTCTTTGTATTAAAGTACAAATAAATTGCTGTAAAATAAACGCTACAGTTCAACAGACCCAACAAGGATTATTATGAAAAAAATGCTAACTACCACCGCGGCCGCTGTATCGCTCGCTTTATGTTCATTTGTGGCTAATGCGGTTGATTTTAAACCGGCAGTTGCCTATGACTCATCGGGTAAATTTGATAAATCTTTCAGTCAGGCTGTTTATCAAAATGGCGCATTAAAATTCACTGAAGATACTAAAATAGAAGTGCGTGATTTTGTACCTGCGAATGATGCGCAGCGCGAACAGGGACTTGAGCGTTTAGCTCGTCGTGGATTTAGCCCGATTGTTGCAGTTGGTTTTATGTATGGTTCAGCACTGGAAAAAATAGCGGCTAAGTATCCAGAGACACAATTCGTGATTATTGATTCGGTTGTCGACCTGCCAAATGTTAAATCATTGGTGTTTAAAGAGCATGAAGGCTCATTCCTGGTTGGGGCACTTGCGGCTTTAAAATCTAAAAGTGCTAAAGTCGGTTTTGTCGGTGGCATGGATATCCCGCTAATTCGCAAATTTGCTTGTGGTTATGAGCAGGGCGCTAAGTACATCAGCAAAGATACCCAGGTATTTCAAAACATGACGGGTTCCACCAATGCAGCCTGGTCTGATCCGGCGCGTGGTGCTGAGCTGACGAAGAGTCAGTTTACCAAAGGTGCAGATGTTGTGTTCGCTGCTGCAGGCGGAACAGGTATCGGTGTTTATCAAGCGGCTAAAGATGAAGGTAAGTTTGCCATTGGCGTTGATTCAAACCAAAACTATTTACATCCTGGGGTAATGTTAACCTCTATGGTTAAACGCGTTGGCCTTGCAACATACAATGTTTTTGAAGACGCGCAGGCAGGCAAATTTACTGCTGGTATTGATAATCGCGGTCTAAAAGAAAATGGTGTTGACTGGGCGTTAGATGAATATAACCGTGCTTTGGTGACGCCGGAAATGGAAGCTAAAATCGCTGATATCAAAGCTAAGATTGTATCTGGTGAAATTCAAGTCCATGATTATATGGCAGATAATAGCTGTAAATACTAAGCTGAACTTATACCCAGGCTACCTTAAGATGCAAATTCATGAGTCTGGAAATTAGCATCTGAAGGTCAAACGGATACAAACTGCTCTCTTACTTATTTTGGTACGAGAGCTTTTTTATAACAATAAGAAAATAAGCTATGTCAACACACGCTAACAATACTCACTTTGCATTAGAGCTCACCGGCATTGATAAAAAATTCGGTGCGGTACATGCAAACAAAAATATAAATCTGCAAGTCCCCGCGGGCACTATTCACGGTATTATCGGTGAAAATGGCGCGGGTAAATCCACTTTGATGAATATCATTTATGGGTTTTATACCGCCGATGCAGGTGAAATTAAAATAGCCGGAACAGCACATAAACTTTCCAGCTCAAAAGAAGCAATCAGTTATGGAATCGGTATGGTGCATCAGCACTTTATGTTAATTGATAACTTCTCAGTACTTGAAAACGTCATTTTAGGTGCCGAAAATGGCATGATGATAAAATCCAGTTTAAGAGAAGCACGTATCGAATTACAACGTCTTGCCAAGGAATATCAGCTGGATGTCCCACTTGATGCGTTGATTGAAGATCTGCCCGTTGGTTTACAGCAGCGCGTAGAGATCTTAAAAGCGTTATACCGTGGTGCAAAAATACTCATTCTGGATGAGCCTACCGGCGTATTGACGCCGCAGGAAACCGATCATCTATTTAATATTTTTGATGCGCTACGCAAGCAAGGCGTGACCATCATACTGATCACGCACAAATTAAGAGAGATACTAGCCGCAACGGATAATGTCTCGGTAATGCGTCAGGGGGAGATGGTTGCCCATCGCAAAACCAAAGAGACCAACAAAGAAGAGTTAGCCGAGCTAATGGTTGGCCGTAAGGTCAGATTGAAAGTTGACAAAGAGAGTGCTAATCCTAAACAAATATTATTAGCAACCGAGAAGTTAACCTACACCGACGAGATGGGCGTCGATCGCCTTAAATCGGTTTCAATGAATATTAAAGCCGGTGAAATTGTCGGAGTTGCCGGTGTATCCGGTAACGGGCAGTCACAATTAATCAATATGTTAGCTGGATTATTAACCCCAACTAGCGGCTTTATTAAAGTTGCGGATAGCATAATCGATGCGACACACCCGGCAACGCCTGACAGTATGCGTCAGTTACGTGTTGGCCATATTCCCGAAGACCGTTTAAGCATGGGGCTGATTAAATCTTTTTCTGCTGAAGAGTCTGCGATCCTCGGTTACCAGAATCAGGCTAAATACAATAGCAGGGTAATGAACAAACCTAAGGTGATCACTCAGGAATGTGTGCGTCTGATGGAGGAGTGGGATGTACGTCCGCGAGATCCCAAGCTGCGCAGCTCTCTGTTTTCCGGTGGTAATCAACAGAAATTAATTATTGCCCGCGAAGTGGATCAAAACCCTGACCTGTTGTTGATTGGTCAACCAACACGCGGCGTGGATATCGGAGCGATAGAGTTTATCCATAAGCGTATTGTTGAATTACGCGATCAAGGTAAAGGTATTTTACTGGTGTCGGTAGAACTGGAAGAGATTATGGCATTAGCGGACAGGATCATTGTTATGTTTGACGGCAACATTGTCGGAGAAGTAAGTGCGGCACAAGCTAACGAGAAAATACTCGGCATGATGATGGCCAATATTTTACCCGATGAGTTAAAAGCAGCGGGAGAGCAAGCATGAATGACTCAAAAATCCCGGCATGGGTAAATATTTTTGTCCTGCCTCTACTCAATATTTTCTTCGCATTTGCATTTTCAGCGGTCATTTTTATTGCGGTTGATGTCGATCCCGTTGAAGCGGCGCAAGTAATGATAAGGGGCGCTTTAGGTTATCAGGAGGGGATTGGCTATACCTTATATTATACTACCAACTTTATTTTTACCGGATTAGCCGTGGCAGTGGCTTTCTCTGCCGGGTTGTTTAATATCGGTGGAGAGGGTCAGGCCTATATGGGGGGACTCGGTGTTGGTATGGCCTGTCTGGCATTAGACAGCAGCCTGCCTTTCTGGGCTATTTTACCGATCACCATGTTTGCCAGTATCGCCTTTGGTGCACTTTGGGCATTTATCCCTGCCTATCTGCAAGCTTACCGCGGCAGTCATATCGTTATTACCACTATTATGTTTAATTTTATCGCCTCTTCGCTGATGGTTTATTTAATGGTGAATGTCTTTAAACTTGACGGTCAAATGGCGCCCGTATCACGCATTTTTGCAGACAGTGCCAAATTACCGATGTTCCATGAGATGGTTGCCTGGCTGGGCTTATCTTTTGAACAATCACCGATGAATATGAGTTTCTTCATCGCCTTAATCTGCTCCCTGTTAGTTTGGATACTGTTATGGAGAACGCGTTGGGGATACGCTATCCGGGCAATGGGCTCGAGTCCGAGTGCGGCACAATACGGTGGAATTAATTATAAAAAGCTGACCATTATCGTGATGCTTATCTCCGGCGCCTTGTCGGGTTTACTGGGCATCAATGAAGTGCAGGGGTATAGCCATCAGCTGAAACTGGATTTCGTGGCCGGATACGGTTTTACCGGTATTGCCGTATGTCTTATCGGACGTAATCATCCGCTGGGTATTATTCTGGCGAGCTTATTATTTGGTGTGCTCTATCAAGGTGGCGCGGAACTCTCTTTTGACTTCCCGAACATTGACCGGGAGATGATCCAGGTGGTGCAGGCCTTAGTGGTACTCTTTAGCGGAGCATTAGCTTATATGATGGTGAAACCGACCGAGCGTTTATTTGTCTTCCTGGATGAGCGAAAAAAAGCATCCCTTAATAACAATCCATCGGAGGTCTAAGTTATGTATGAGAATCTGATCTTAATCTTAGATGCCACCCTAAGGGTATCAACACCTTTGATACTGGCCGCATTGGCCGGTCTATTTTCGGAGCGCGCTGGTGTCGTTAATATCGCGCTGGAAGGCAAAATGTTGTCCGCAGCATTTGCCGCGGCCGCAACCGCCTCTGTGACCGGTTCAGTATGGCTGGGGCTGTTGGCGGCAATGGCAGTTGGTTTCGCCTTGTCGATGCTGCATGGTTTTGCTTCTATTACCCATCGCGGTGATCAAATTGTTTCCGGTGTAGCAATCAATATGCTTGCCGTGGGATTAACGGTTACTTTAGGACGTTACTGGTTTGGTCTCGGCGGACAGACTCCTGCGTTACTTGATTCACAACGTTTTACACCTATCACATTACCCGGCGCGCAGGCGATTGCCGATGTTCCGGTGATTGGGCTGTTATACAGTGAATTGATTTCCGGTCATAATATTTTGGTTTATCTGGCGCTGTTATTGGTGCCGGTGTGCTGGTGGATAGTCTTTAAAACCCGCTTTGGTCTGCGTCTTCGCGCCGCAGGTGAAAACCCGCATGCTGTAGATACTGCTGGTATCTCGGTGGCGTGGATCCGTTATCGAGCGTTAATGGTGGCGGGGATTTTGACCGGTCTGGCCGGTGCGTATTTATCGACTGCCCACAGTGCGGGTTTTGTGCCGAATATGAGTGCAGGCAAGGGGTTTATAGCTCTGGCGGCATTAATCTTTGGTAAATGGAAACCTGTTCCGGTGTTATTCGGTTGTCTATTATTCGGTTTCTTAGATGCACTTGCGGTGCGTCTGCAGGGGACTGAACTGCCGATTATCGGCGAGATACCCGTACAATTGATTGAGGTCTTACCTTACATTCTTACGGTATTATTGCTTGCTGGATTTATCGGCCGTGCAGTAGGGCCAAAAGCCGTTGGTATTCCCTACGTCAAGTCTCGTTAACAAACGTTGAATCATGATTTAAAAAATAGGGCGAATGCCCTATTTTTTTGCCTGCTACTTCCTAGCCTACTTGGTATTTTGCAAGCTTTCGCTTGAAGCGTTTGGTTTAACTCTTTTCATTGTCGTTTCGCAGTTCGAAATCGTCATGCTCTCTCAACGGCAGAAGGTAAAAAGGTTTTGTAAGTGACACCATGCTGACGCATAACTCAGAGTGCTGTATACAGGGACTGCAGAGCCTGTCCAGCTCATAA
>JBATHQ010000522.1:0-4861 GCA_049667005.1 Psychromonas sp. | reverse complement strand
CTCACCGTCAGGGCGAAACGACTAATAAAGAAGGTTAAACCAAACGCTTAAAGCGAAAGCTTACGAAAAATTCATATACCAATACTTAACTAACCTGAACTCGGGATAAGGGCTCTGCGCTTCAATTACGTCATCGAGGTGTTTTAATCGAAGATCTCGATGAGATAAGGCTAGGTTTAGCTAAATATCTATTTCATTCGCTGAGATTCCAGCTAAAAAACTGCTGGAATGACGGAATGCAGTGTTCACTGCTTATCCCGAGCTCAGTTTAATTAGTGGAATTGGTATTAATTCGCTCAATCTTCCGATTAAATTACTTACAAATTTTTCGCAAAATGGTGGTTTACTGCATTAGATACGATGCAGTTCTTTTATCGAAAAACGAAGGGAAATGTTCATGCAGTTGCGGCAGTTAAATCGGCCGGTAACGGGTATTATCGGCCGTAAAATCACTCTATTTAAGAAAAGTCTAACTCATCAGGAGTAAATGCCATCAACGGCTCCAGGCTCAAGCTACTGACTTTCTTGCTTTGTTCTTCCGCCTGTTCGCCACTACCGCCATGATAAAGTTTAAGTTTCAGGGTTAAATTGGTTGGCGAATCTGAATTTTTTATAGCCTCTTTTTCTGTTATCCGTCCTTCGACCGCGAGATCAAATAATGCACCGTCAAATGTTTGCATACCTAACTCTTTAGATTTCTCCATGATCCCTTTTAATAAACCAAAGTCACCGCGCTTTATCATATCGCGTATCGTTAAGCTCCCCATCATCACCTCGATAGCCGCACATCGCTTGCCATCAACCGTGGGTACCAGGCGTTGAGAAATAAAAGAGACCAAATTATTGCCCAGATCACTTAACAACTGAGCTCGGCGCTCTTCCGGAAAGAAGTTAATAATACGATCCAGTGCCTGATTGGCATTATTGGCATGCAGTGTCGAAATAGCCAGATGACCGGTTTCAGCGAAGGCTAAAGCGTGTTCCATGGTTTCTCTATCGCGGATCTCACCAATTAGAATAACATCTGGCGCCTGACGCAGAGTGTTTTTTAAAGCCGCCTGAAAACTGCGCGTATCAACGCCCACTTCACGCTGATTAACAATGCTTTTTTTATGCCGATGGATATACTCAACGGGATCTTCGATAGTGATAATGTGCCCCGAAGTATTAGTGTTGCGGTGATCAATTAATGCAGCTAGTGAAGTCGATTTTCCTGAACCTGTACCACCAATAAACAATACCAGGCCTCGCTTGGTCATCACCACATCTTTAAGTATCTCTGGCAGCCTTAAATCAGCAAATTTTGGGATATCCACTTTAATATTACGTGCAACGATGGATACTTCATTACGCTGTTTAAAAATATTAACCCGAAAACGTCCAACTTTAGAGATGGATATCGCTAAATTCATCTCCAAATCTTGATCAAAAGCCAACTTTTGCTCGCTATCCATAATAGAGGCAGCAATAACAGCGACTTCTCCGGGATTGAAAGGTCTGTCAGTAAGGGCTTCTAATTGCCCCTGAAATTTAGCTGAAGGGGGCGCGCCTGTGGACAAATAAAGGTCGGATCCATCTCTACTCGACAAAATATTGAGCATCTCTTCAAATTCCATGTATTACTCCTGAATTAAACATTATTCGTTCCTTGTAAAGATAAAATTATAAAGAAGCCGTGCCGATTAACAACTTAAAAAGCGGGTTAAAATCATTTTAACGTCACGTAATAAGCAAAAAAAAGTGGTCAATTGACCACTTTTTTTAATGCGGAAAAATCGGATATTAGTCCGACCATGAATCCCGCAATGCAACGGTACGGTTAAACACTAAATGTTCCGCCGTTGAGTCTTTGTTATCCGCACAAAAATAACCTTCACGCTCAAACTGATAGGCTTTTTCAGCCTCGGCATCAACCAGCCCCAATTCAACAAAACCGTGTTTTACCTGCAGTGACTGCGGATTTAACACCTCATGGACATCTGCGGTGGCAGCCGGATTTTCAGTTAAGAATAAAGGTTCATATATGCGGAACTCAGCCGGCTGATTTTGAGTGGCACTAACCCAATGAATCACACCTTTTACTTTGCGACCGTCACTTGGGTTTTTACCCAATGTTTCAGGATCATAAGTACAATGAATTTCAGTAATGTTACCCGCTTCATCTTTAATAACCTTGTTGGCCTGAATGACATAAGCATTGCGTAAACGCACCTCTTTGCCTAACACTAAACGTTTATATTTCTTGTTTGCTTCTTCTCTAAAATCAGCCCGATCAATAAACAGTTCGCGTGAAAAAGGTAAGGTTCTTGTGCCCATGCTTTCATCTTTAGGATGTGCAGGCGCAGTTAACTGCTCAGTGTTATTTTCATCAAAATTGCTGATAATCACTTTCAAAGGATCAATAACAGCCATCGCACGCGGTGCATTTGCTTCAAGATCATCACGTACACAGGCTTCTAAAGATGCCAGTTCAACGGTATTTTCCTGTTTAGTTACGCCAATACGGTTACAAAATTCACGTATTGCAGCAGCCGGATAACCACGACGGCGCATGCCGGAGATAGTCGGCATACGCGGATCATCCCAGGCAGTAACAATGTGTTCGGTCACTAACGCGTTTAATTTACGTTTAGAAGTTAATGTATATTGTAAATTAAGGCGTGAAAACTCAATCTGACGTGGTTTGCAGGCAATACTGATATTAGCCAACACCCAATCATACAACGGGCGGTGATCTTCAAATTCAAGCGTACAGAGGCTATGCGTAATGCCTTCAATTGCATCAGAAATACAATGGGTAAAATCGTACATCGGATAGATACACCATTTGTCACCCGTTTGGTGATGATGCGCAAAACGAATACGATAGATAACCGGATCGCGCATTTTCATATTTGGCGAGGCCATATCAATTTTGGCGCGCAGCATCATCGCCCCTTCGGCAAATTCACCGGCACGCATACGCGCAAACAGATCCAAACTTTCAGAGACAGGGCGATTGCGGAAAGGACTGTCTTTACCCGGCGAGGTTAAAGTGCCGCGAAATTCACGGGTCTGCTCTGCATTCAGCGCACAAACATAAGCTTTATCGTTTTTGATTAGCTCAACGGCAAAATCATACAACTGTTCAAAATAATCCGATGAATAATGGATATCACCCGCCCATTTAAACCCTAACCAACGCACATCTTTTTCAATGGCAGCAACGTAATCCGCATCTTCTTTTAACGGGTTAGTATCATCAAAACGCAGGTTGCACTGTGCATTAGGATAGTCTTCTGCGAGTCCAAAATTTAAACAGATAGATTTAGCATGACCTATATGCAAATAACCGTTCGGTTCAGGCGGAAAGCGAGTGTGTATCGTCTGATGTTTACCACTTTTTAGATCCGAATCGATAATGTTACGAATAAAATTGCTTGGCGCGGTCTCAACCTGAGTCATTGCTTACCTCTAAATATATATAAATCGAAAAATAAAGAGCAATCATCGTACATTACAGAGCTAACCTCAAGGGAAATAACCAGCAAAAGTGCAACAATAAAAGTAAAGTAAAAAAATGCCCTGCGAGAAGTTCCCTAAATTCGAAAAACAGGCGATCATTGGGGACAAGCTGCGAATCGTGAGCTTTGGGCTGACGGTTGGAAATAGCGAATAATTTTTCATTGACTACTTAGCAATTATTTTAATAAGCTATTGAATGCCCTATATAACACTATTCGTAAGCTTAATTTATACTGCGCATTAATACTCTGAAGATGTTCATGGCATTGGCAATGCGGCATATGCTTGCTACTTTGCTCCGCCATCTGACCATCACTATCTGACCATAGCCATTTGACCATAGAGAGTTCTGTTATGTACGCATTAATAAATTGCACCATCTATACTACACAAACAATTTTAACCGATCATGCCGTTGTCATAGAAGATGATCTCATTAAAAGTATTACACCAATCTCTGCATTGGATGCAAAGATTAAAACAGTTGATCTCAATGGCGCAAACCTTTGCCCGGGCCTTATCGACCTGCAGCTTAACGGCTGCGGCGGTGTCATGTTCAACAATAAGATCAGCGTAGAAACATTGCAGGTGATGCAGGCGACAAACCTGAAATTCGGCTGCACCAGCTACCTGCCAACGTTGATCACCTCATCCGACGATGATATCAAAAAAGCGTTAAGCGTTACCCGCGACTTTATGGAAACTAATAAAAATCAGGTGTTAGGCCTGCACCTTGAAGGCCCCTATTTAAGTCTGGAAAAAAAAGGGATCCATCGCGCAGAATTTATCCGTCAACCTGAGAGCGAGATGATAGATCTAATATGTAACAATGCCGATATCGTCTGCACAGTCACCCTTGCTCCGGAAAATACCCCCGCAGCTGTTATTAAACAGCTTAAAGATGCCGGTATTGTGGTGTCTATCGGCCATAGCAATGCCTCCTATGCTCAGGCTAAACAGGCCATCGATAACGGCGCCAGCTTTGCAACCCACCTGTTTAATGCCATGAGCCCAATGACCGGGCGGGAGCCGGGTGTGGTCGGCGCAGTGTATGACAATAATATTTATGCCGGGATAATTGTTGACGGGTTCCATGTCGCCTATGAAAATGTGCGTATTTCCAAGAAAATCCTTACAGATAAACTGATCTTAGTGACCGATGCAACGGCGCCAGCAGGTGCGGATATCAAACAGTTTGATTTTGTCGGCACCAGGGTTTATTACAAAGATGGGAAATGTGTTGGTGCGGATGGCACACTGGGCGGCTCTGCGATCACTATGATTCAGGCAATTGAAAACAGCGTAAAATTTGTCAGGGTAGCACTTGATGAAGCGATCCGCATGGCCACCTTATATC
>JBATHQ010000521.1:0-7462 GCA_049667005.1 Psychromonas sp. | reverse complement strand
TACCACGTAGTTGTATGTAATAAGTCTTAACTGCTTGTAGAAAGCAAGCTGATCTAGTGAAGGTTAGTTAAACGATTAGATCTATTGAGGAGTGAATTGTGAATATTGATAAAAAATTTGACGTTATTTGTATGGGACGTATCGCTGTTGACCTATATGGCCAGCAGGTAGGTGCACGTCTAGAGGATATGGGCTCGTTTAATAAATACCTAGGTGGATCTTCAGGTAACGTAGCTTACGGTACGGCGGTTCAGGGCTTAAAATCGTCTATGCTCGCACGTGTTGGCGATGAGCATATGGGACGTTTTTTGCGAGAAGAATTGGAACGCGTAGGTTGTGATACCAGCAACCTGATCACGGACAAAGACCGTTTAACTGGACTGGTTATTCTAGGGATTAAAGACGAAGATACATTCCCACTAATCTTCTACCGTGAAAACTGCGCTGATATGGCTATTAGTAAAGATGATTTTACCGAAGAATATATTGCCTCGGCGCGCTGTCTTGCAATTACAGGAACACATCTATCTCACCCCAAAACTCGAGAAGCTGTTTTGAAGGCTTTGAAATATGCCCGTCGTAACGGCGTAAAAACCGCGTTGGATATCGATTATCGTCCCGTATTGTGGGGGCTGACTTCTATTGGTGATGGCGAAACTCGTTTCGTCGAAAACGATAAAGTAACAGAGCAGCTGCAGGAAGTGTTGGGTCTGTTTGATGTGATTGTGGGTACGGAAGAAGAGTTCCATATTAGTGGTGGTTCAACAGATACCATTAAAGCACTGGAAGCCGTCCGTAACGTGTCTGGTGCTGAGTTGGTATGTAAGCGAGGCGCGCTAGGTTGTTCTGTATTTAGCGGTGACATTCCGGCCACGCTAGACGATGGTATTACCGTTCACGGTGTGCGCGTTGACGTGCTAAACGTACTGGGTGCTGGCGATGCATTTATGTCGGGCCTTCTACGTGGCTATATCAACGGTGAAGGTTGGGAAAAAGCGTGCAACTACGCAAACGCCTGTGGTGCTCTGGTTGTGTCTCGTCACGGCTGCGCGCCAGCTATGCCGACTAAGGCTGAACTGAATAACTACCTGTCTCGTGCCGCTGAGGTTAAGCGTCCAGATTTGGATGATGAATTGAACCATCTGCACCGCGTAACCACCCGTAAATCCCCTGAGTGGAATGAATTGTGTGTAATGGCTTTTGACCACCGCATTCAGTTTGTAGATATGGCTCGTGAAGCCGGTGCCGATATCAGCCGTATTAGTCCGCTGAAAAAACTGATTTTTCAGGCAAGCCGTGAAGTAGCGGTAGAGGCTGGCCTTGAGGGTAAGGCTGGTTTGCTTTGTGATAGCACATTCGGGCAAGACGTTCTAAATGATGTAACCGGTCAGGGCTGGTTTGTTGGTCGTCCAATTGAACTGCCAGGCTCTCGCCCATTAAAACTTGAACACGGTAACATCGGCTCTCAACTCATTGACTGGCCACTTGAACACATTGTGAAATGCTTGGTGTTCTTTAATCCACAAGACGAGCATCAGATCCGTCTTGAGCAGGAACACCAAGTTAAAGAAGTGTACCAAGCATGCTGCAAATCAGGGCATGAATTATTGCTTGAACTGATCCTGCCTGCTGGTGTTGATAAAGATGACGAGCTATACCTGCGCGCTATGAAGCGTTTCTATAACCTAGGTGTGAAACCAGACTGGTGGAAACTGCCGCCACTAGCGAAAGAAAGCTGGGATGCAGTCTCCGCACTGGTTGCTGAGCGTGATAAATACTGTCGTGGTGTTGTTGTTCTTGGCTTAGATGCACCTCTAGATGAATTAAAAAGAGGCTTCGCACAGACCGCAGGTAAAGATATTGTGAAGGGCTTCGCTGTAGGTCGCACACTGTTTGGTGAACCTTCACGTCAGTGGCTGGCGAATCAAATCGATGACGAAATTTTAGTTAATAATATTAAATCCAATTACCACAACTTAATCACTTTATGGCGTCAACGCGGCGAAAATTGTGAAACAATAGGAGATTTACGATGAGTGTTCAATTAGGTATTAACCCACTAACCTGGACTAACGATGACCTACCAGCTTTGGGGGCGGAAACTTCATTAGAAACTTGCCTTTCTGAAGGTAAGCAAGCTGGATTCGTTGGTTTTGAGCTAGGCAATAAATTCCCACGTCAGGCAAGCGTACTTGGCCCGATTCTAGCCGATCATGATTTGAAACTAGTATCAGGTTGGTATTCGTTAGAGTTGCTGACCCGCAGCGTAGAAGAAGAGATTGAAGCGGTACAAGAACACCTGACACTGCTTAGCGAGCTGGGTGCAACAGTGATGGTTGTTTGTGAAGTGACGAATTGTATACACGGTGCTCAAAACACGCCTGTACATTTGCGCCCACTGTTTCCAGAAGATCGCTGGGTTGAGTATGGTAAAAAGCTGACTGAGTTTGCTAAATATACGCAAAGTCAGGGTGTTCAGATTGCTTACCATCATCATATGGGTACCGTTATCGAAACAGCTCAAGATATTGATAACCTAATGGAGCATACAGGCCCTGAAGTAGGCTTGCTGTTAGATACAGGTCACTTAACATTTGCCGGCGCTGATCCTGTAGCTGTTGCAGAACGATGGGTAGACCGTATCAATCACGTACATTGTAAAGACGTGCGTAAAGACGTGTTGGCAGATGTGAAAAACGGCAAGCTAAGCTTTTTGAATTCAGTTCTTGAAGGCGTATATACAGTACCAGGCGACGGTTGTGTAGACTACCCATCAGTGTTCAAAATTTTGAAGGCAGCTAACTACAGTGGCTGGCTGGTCGTGGAAGCGGAGCAGGATCCAGCGATAGCTAATCCGTTGACTTACGCAACTATGGGTTACAAAAACTTGGAAAAATTGGCAAAAGAAGCCGGTCTTCTTTTAGTCAATGAACCCTGTGTAAAATGCGCTTAATAAGCACGACCACTTGAGTAGGTGAGCTTATTAAGTGACTAATGAAGTCTGAATTTGGTAACCCCGGAATCAGACTTCTTTTGTTTTATTATCCCTCCTAAATGTATGCACCGATGCCCAAATAAAAAGAAACTCCAGCCCAACAAATCAAATGCTTAGAGCGCCAACTCGAACAAGAAAAAATGAAAAATATCGTTCTTAATGGGATGGTAGATATCATGGACAAAGAGGTATGGAGCCGTCCTAATAAAAAAGTAATTATCCGATGCTTCTGGCAAACCAAAGAAACCGAAAAAATAAGATTAGCGCTAGATACTAAGCTCAGTAGGATGGATAATTTCAGCACATGAAAAAGCAAGGAATGTTAGGTCGACCTCATAAAAACCATATCAGGACAACAAACAGCAAGCACTGGATGTGGCAATATTATCTACGTAGAATCAGGCTGTAGTGGTACGGTGAACTAGATCCCTCCAAGGGGTTAGTTACTATTTAAGTCGATAAATGGCCTAAAATAGTATTCGAAATTAAAAGACCGCTTTTATAATCACGTTGGGTAAATTTAATGCGCTTCCATCTCATCGTAGAAAGCTAATGATACAGCTAGTGTTTGAGCTAAACAGAATGACGCAGCCTGAGAGCGAAATGCACCAACCTTAGCTTCTTTCACCACAAAACACACATCACTAAATGACGCCAACGGGCTTATCTGACTATCAGTAATGATGATCTGTTTGGTATCAGACTCATTCAATGAATGACTGATATATGTTGTGTCTTTTGCATAAGGAGAAAAACTAATGGCAATAACAACATCGTCAGCTTCTACCATACTTAGTTGTTCTTTAAACATACCACCCAATCCGTCGATCAAAAAAGCTCTTTTATTCAAATGACGAAAAGCGTAAGTTAAATAAGCGGAAAGACTAAACGATCGACCTAAACCTACTACATAGATATTATTGGCATTGGCAAGCAACTTTACTGCCTCTTCCAATTTTTCTGCTGACGTCTCTGAAGCTAGCTTTTGCATCGCGGTACCGTTTGCACGGGAAAATTCATGCAAGATATCTGTAGGTCTCTCCTGTGGGTCTGAATCACTTTCAAGTTCTTTCAACAACTTAGCTCTGTCGGTATAACTGGAAGTCTCCTCAAGAAGGTTGTTACGAAACAGTTGTTTCATTTCGTTAAAACCACTAAAACCGAATGCGTTAGCAAACCGGATAAATGTTGAAGGTGGCACTTCGGCCTGCTCAGCAATGGCGGAGACGGTATCAAAAGCCACGCTATTTTTATTATCCAGTATGTAAGCAGCTACCTGTTGAAGGCGCTTACTTAAATCACCATAACGAGCTCGTATTTCGTCTTGCAATTCAATCAGTGTAGTTGCCATTATCAACCCCCATTCAATAATATAATTAACTATTCTATGTAATTCACCTGTTATAGTGAAATTTTTTTTTCAAAAAAATGAAATATGTCTATATTGATCCAATAATTATTGATCCGGCCTTAATTCACAGCTAATTATGGAATGTTTGTTAGTCCTCTATATAAGGTTAAAAATACCGACTTTAGTCGAACAGATTTAGGTATAGTACCCCATTTTCACTAGAGTAAATTGTTGGATGGGGTAATCGAATATCGGTATGGTAGCCACACAGTTTTAAAAATTGAGTATCACTTTATGTTTGTAATGAAATATCTTCATCAAGTTTTAAAGGGTAATACAAGGCTAAAAGTAAGAGAGTTAATTAAGCAAACATGCAATGCATGTGAAATATTGGAAAGGTATTGCTAGTAAAAATCATGTTCACCTCTTAGTATCAGCCCCGCCAAGAGAAATAATGAGAACAATTAAAGGCCGTTTTTCTCTCAAATTACTCGAGTCATCCCCATAAAGGTATTTGGCGTCATTTTGAATCTAAAGTAGAAGAGAATTTTAGAACTTATAACTAGAAAACCAGTATTCAGTCCGTAACACCCACCTAGTAAAATAGATGGGTGGGTATTTTATTTTACGACAGAAAATTAATACTGACGCGCTTTTTTCAGATGGCGTTTAATATCATCCGCGGCTTCCATTATCTCTGGTTTCTTAGCTACCTGCGCAGTACCACAGCGCCACCAAGCTTCATATCCATGAGTCATGGTTTTGGGCAATACCTTGATATCAATGAGTGTTGAAACAGTCTGCTTCTTGGCGTCGGCAATTGCAGCGATTAGCTCCTCTTCCGTATGCACACGATAAGCTTTACAGCCATAGCTTTCTGCATTTTTAGCGAAATCAACCGGTACCAACGGCCCCGTCATCTGACCGGTTTTCTTATCTCTGAAACGGTTTTCGGTACCATAGCTACCCATTCCCTGACTCATCTGGAGGTTGTTAATACAACCAAACGCTGCATTATCAAACAATACTAAGGTGACCTTCAGACCTTCCTGTATTGAGGTCTGTAACTCAGAGTGCAACATCATGTAAGAGCCGTCACCCAACAGGCTATATACTGGCTGGTCGGGTCTGGCGATCTTCACCCCCACGGCAGCAGCCACTTCATATCCCATACAAGAGTAACCATACTCCATATGATAGGTATCAGGTTGCTTTGGTTGCCATACGCGCTGAAGATCACCCGGTAGAGATCCTGCTGCACCAACAATAATAGCATTATCTTCCAAGTGCTTATCTAACAAGCCAAGTACACGAGTCTGCGTTAGCTCGGTCTTCAGTGACTCACGGTATTCTTTCAGGCCATCATCGAAGTGACCATCGACTTCTGGCACAAAGCCCTCTTCAAACTGTACGCCGAACAGACGATCTAGCTCTTCGCGCCAGGCTTGTTTTGCATTTTTAATCTCATCAGTGTAGCCACTGATATAACCAACCTCCTCAAGCAGACTAGAAATGGCTTCTAACCCCACCTTAGCATCGGCTACGACAGAAGTCGCATCTAGTTTAATCGCATCAAACGATGAAACATTAACGGTCAAAAATTCAACATCTGGATTCTGGAACAACGATTTAGACGCAGTGGTAAAATCGGTAAAACGCGTACCCACACCAATCACTAAATCTGCCTCTTTCGCAATCAGGTTTGCTGCGAGACAGCCGGTTGTGCCCACTCCTCCCAGGTTCATCTCGTGATCATACACAATCGCGCTCTTCCCAGCCTGGGTTTCACCAAACGGGATATTGTGTTTTTCCGCAAACTGGCGGAAAGCGTCATGTGCCTCTGAATAGCGTACACCCCCACCACAAATCAGAATCGGTTTCTTCTTGGTTTGGATCAGGTTGACAGCATCTTGTAACATCTCTTGTGTCGCTAAGCGACGCTCAATACGATGAACACGCTTTTTAAAAAAATATTCAGGAAAATCATACGCCTCTCCCTGTACATCCTGTGGTAGACAAATAGTAACGGCACCTGTATCCGCTGGATCTGTTAGTACCCGCATAGCATTGATCATCGCTGTCATCAGCTGCTCTGGACGACTAACTCTATCCCAATAGCGAGAAACAGGTTTAAAGCAATCGTTGGTGCTTATAGAAGAGTCATGGAATTGCTCTACCTGTTGTAGCACTGGATCCGGCTGACGAGTTGCAAAAGTATCTCCCGGAAGGAGCAGTACAGGAATACGGTTGGCCGTCGCTGTTGCCGCTACTGTCACCATATTGGCGGCACCCGGACCTACAGAAGAAGTGACTGCATAAATCTTCTTACGCTTATTCTGCTTAGCGTAACCTATGGCAATATTCCCCATTCCCTGCTCATTGCAGCCTTGGTGAACGACGAGATCTCCTGCGTCTTCTTCCAGTGCCTGGCCCAGTCCTACTACATTACCGTGTCCGAAAATCGTAAACACACCATGAATAAACTTATGCTGACCGCCATCAAATTCAACATATTGTTGATTCATAAATTTTACTAGTGCTTGCGCGGTCGTCATTCTTATAGTGCTCATAACCACTTCTCTCCAAAATTACATAAATAGAGCGTCAAAATATCCGCCTATGTAGCTGCCATATACAGCAGTGATTTTATTTAATTACCCCATTGTATGGAATATTAGTTTCATTTCAACATATTTATGAAATGAAATTGACTTTTGTGATCTCGGTAAAATTGCTGTATTTATCTCTTGGTAATTAACAACAATCAGCATATATGCAAAAGATTTGTATTGATAATGAAACGTACATTTCATATTATTGATTAAATAGAAATGTATGCGAGCCTAAACCGGCTTGATTAGAACAACTGATTGATATCGATTATGTAAGGAACATATTATGTCTAAATTACTATCAAAATATAAGGCTCCAGCGAAAGATGGATGCACACAGAAAATAACGCCGGCTAACGCTGGTTGGGATTATGTCGGATTTGAAGTTTATGAATTGGACGCGGGGCAGATACTAAGCCTTCCAAGCTCTGAGCTAGAAATGTGTCTGGTACTGGTTGCTGGGAAAGCGACAGTGAAAACTGACTCAGTTAGCTTCGAAAACAT